>WRCZ01000363.1 GCA_009783685.1 Actinomycetes bacterium | reverse complement strand
CGCGTGCTGCCGACGCGGCCGACCCCAACAGCTGGGCCTGCTGGCACTCCTGACCCGGCCCGCCCGGTCGTCCCACGAACCGGCTCCCGGCCCGGCGTCCGCACACGCCGGGCCGGGAGCCCCGACTTCGGCGTGGCGGCCGCCGAATCCAGGGGCGGCGCACAGATTGCGCGGCGCGGCCCGGCCCCGTTCGCGGGAGCCGATGGTCACCGCGCGGCATCAGGGGCGCGGCACTCTCGCGGGGCGCCGGCCGGGGCGAGGGGATCCGCGGCGTAGGCGATGCGCACCACGCCGTCGGGGTGACGCTCGGCGCGGGCGTGCACGCCGAACACCTCCCGCAGCAACGCGGGCGTCAGGACGTCGAGGACCGGGCCCGCGGCGGCCACCGTCCCCGCGGACAGGACGACGAGGCGGTCGCAGAGCCGCGCGGCGAGATCGAGGTCGTGCAGCACTGCCAGCGTGGTGAGGCGCAGCGAGCGGATCAGGTCGAGCAACTCGAAGCGGGCCCGGATGTCGAGGTGGTTGGTGAGCTCGTCCAGCACGAGCAGCCTGGGCTGTTGGGCCAGGGCGCGGGCGAGCAGGACGCGCTGGCGTTCACCGCCGGAGAGCGAGGCGAAGCCGCGGTCGGCGAACGGCCGCACCCCGCACCGGTCGATCGCCTCCGCCACGGCCTGCCGGTCGGCGGGACCGTCCCGGCCGAGCAGCCCGTGGTGCGCGGTCCGGCCGAGGGCGACGATCTCGGCAACGGTCATCCCGGTGACCGCGGTGGAATCCTGGAGCACCGCGGCGGTGCGCAGCGCCGCGGCACGGGCGCTGAGCGTCCACACGTCCTCCTCGCCGACGCGCACGGCTCCGCCGGCCGGCCGCAGCGAGCGGTAGACCGCCCTCAGGAGCGTGGACTTGCCGCTGCCGTTGGGCCCGACCAGGCCGACGACGTCGCCGGTCTCCACGTCGAGGCGGACCTCCCGCAGGATCGGGACGCCGTCGAGGACGACACGCAACTGGTCGACGGAGAGTCTCATGGTTCAGTCCAGGCTCGTGGTGCGGCGCAGCAGCCACAGGAAGAAGGGAGCGCCGAGCAGGGCGGTGAGGATGCCCAGCGGCAGCTCGTTGGGGCGGTCGAGGGTGCGGGACAGCAGGTCGACCACGACCAGGTAGCACGCTCCGAGCAGCGCGGTCAGCGGCAGCAGCCTGCGGTGGTCGGCCCCGGCGGTCAGACGTACCAGGTGCGGGATCATCAGCCCGACGAAGGCGATGCCGCCGGCGACGGCGATGACCGTGCCGGTCAGCAGCGCGCAGATCACCAGCAGCACCGTGCGCAGCCGGTCGGCGTCGACGCCCAGCGCGGTGGCGGACTCGTCTCCGGCCAGAAGGGCGTTCATGCGCCTGCCCAGCAGCGTCAGCGCGACCGTGGCAGCGGCCACGACCACGCTGACGAGCGGCAGTTGGCTCCACTGCGCACCGGCGACGCTGCCCAGCATCCAGAACATCACCGTGCGCAGTTCGGTCGGCGTGGCCCGCAGCTGGAGGAAGCTGGTGGCGGCCAGCAGGACGTAGCCCACCGCGACGCCGGCCAGCACCAGCCGGGTCGGGGCGAGCCGGCCGGCGCGCTGCCCGAGCGAGAAGACCAGCAGGCCGGCGGCCAGGGCGCCGAGGAAGGCCGCACCGGCCACCCCGACACCACCGAGCGTCGCGCCTCCGGCGGTGATGACCAGGACCGCGCCGAGCGAGGCGCCGGAGGAGAAGCCGAGGACCGTCGGGTCGGCGAGCGGGTTGGCGACGAGTGTCTGGAGCACGCCGCCCGCCACCGCGAGCCCGGCGCCGACCACCGCGGCCAGCAGCACGCGCGGCGTGCGGAACGTCCACACGATCTGGTCCGTCGCGGCGTCGCCGGTCGCACCGCGGCCGGTGACGTGGTGCAGGACGATCCGCCACACCTGCCCGCCGGGCACCGTGACCGACCCGATGCTGATCGCGGCGGTCATGGCCGCGGCCAGCGCCACGGTCAGGAGGACCGCCGCCAGGGGGAGGCGGACGCGCCGGGGAAGCGGTCCGGGTGCAGCATGCGGGCGATCCGGTCCACCGCCACGTCGTTGTCGGGGCCGAGGTACATCGAGTCGGACAGGACGGTGCAGGCGTGCTTCCTGGCGGCCGGCCACTGGGGGAACTCCTTCAGGATCTGCTGGGCGTACGCCGTCGCGTGGGGGTCGTTGTAGCTGATGACGACCAGGGCGTCGACATCGGCGGCGGCGACCTGCTCCTTGCTCAGATCGGCGAAGGAGTTCGGGGTCGCCGACGCGAAGGCGTTGGCGCCGCCCGCCTTGGCGAGGATGTCGTTGTAGATGCCGTGGGCGGCGACCGAGCTGAAGGCGTTGGAGCCCATGACCATGTTGGAGAACACGACCATGACCTTGGGCTTGCCGGTGTTCCCGACCTTCTGCCGGACCGCGGCGATCCGCTTCCTCGACGCCGCGATGACCGCGTCCGCGCGCTCGCCGACGTCGAAGATCCGGCCCATGTCCCGGAGCAGGGTGTAGCTGTCCTCGACGGTCATCTTCGAGCCGTCCTGGTCGCAGCCCTGCGGCGAGATGTAGGAGTCCGCGTGGACGTCCCGCAGCTGCTGCCGGGTCGCGAACCCGTTCTTCGCGTCAAAGCCGTAGGCCGAGTCGGACAGGACCAGGTCCGGGCGCAGCCCGATCATCGCCTCGCGGGGCACGTCGTAGGCGTCGTTGAGGGTGACACCACCGGTCGGCAGGTCCTTGATGGCCTCGGCACGCCCGGCCACCTCCGACATGCCGTAGGTCTGCTCGTTGGCGACGATGCGGTCACCGAGCCCCAGCGCCAGGAGCGTGGACACCTCGGCGACGGAGGCGCCGTTCATCACCACGACCCTGCTGGGCGCCTTGTCGAAGGTCTCGGTCATCCCGCAGTTGGTGAGGGTGACCGGGTAACCGCCTCCGGAGGCCGGGGAGGGCGGCGCGGCCTCGCTCCGGCCGTCGTGCGACGGCCCGCCGCAGGCGGCGGTCAGCAGGCACAGTGCTCCGGCCGCCGCGACGGCGGCGGCGCGCTTGGTGGGCATGGGGCTCCTTTCGAAGGGGGTGTGACGGTGTGCCGGTTCGCGCCCGGGCGGGCGAGGGGCCGTGGGCGGCCCGTGCGCGGCAGGTGAAGTGCTCACAGCAGTGGTCGGATCGGACCGGGTCCTGGTTCCCGGCAGGACCATGCGGCCGGGGCGGTCGTGGGACGTCAGGCGCCGGGTGGCGTGAGGGACCTGCGGCCCCCCGGCCGCCTTGTGCGGCCGGCGCGGGCCGGTGCCGGATCCCAGGTGCGCAGGCGGAGGCTGTTGGCGACCACCAGCAGGGAGCTGGCGGACATCGCGACCGCGGCGAGCATCGGGTCGAGCCAGCCGGTGGCGGCGAGCGGCAGGGTGACGAGGTTGTAGGCGAACGCCCAGCTGAGGTTGGCGCGGATGGTCGCCATGGTGCGGCGGGCGAGGCGGACCGCGTCGGCGACGGCCTGGATGTCGCCGCGCACCAGCGTCACGTCGGCCGCGGCCGCGGCGGCGTCCGTGCCGCTGCCCATGGCGATGCCCAGATCCGCGGCGGCCAGCGCGGCGGCGTCGTTCACACCGTCCCCGAGCACCGCCACCCGGCGACCCTGGGACCGCAGTTCGGCGACGAGCGTCGCCTTGCCGGCGGGGGACAGGCCCGCGTGCACCCGCGGGATCCCGAGCGCGTCCGCGACTGCCTGCGCGGGGGCCGCACGGTCGCCGGTGGCGAGGACCGGCCGCACGCCCAGGCGCCTCAGATGGTCCACCGCGCGGTACGCGCCGGGCCGCAGCACGTCACCGAACGCCACGACCGCCTCGGGCACGCCGTCCACCGCGACCTGCACGCAGGTGTGCCCGGCACCCTCCGACTCGCCCACTGCGGTGGCCAGTTGGCCGGGCAGCCCGCCGGCCGGGGCCCCGACCTCGACGCGGTGCCCCTCGACCGTCCCGCGGACGCCGGCACCCGCGGTGGCGCGAAAGCCCTCGACGGCCGGCAGCACGCCCAGCCCCGGATGCTGCCGGGCGTGCGCGGCGAGCGCCCGGCCGAGCGGGTGCTCCGAACCCTGCTCCACCGCACCGGCCAGGCGCAGCGCCGCGACCGGACCGATCCCTCCGGCTCTGGCGGTCACCGCCGTCACCGACATGTGCCCGCTGGTGAGGGTGCCGGTCTTGTCCAGCACCACCGTGTCCACGTCCCGCAGCGACTCCAGCGCCTGGGCGCCGGAGACGAGCACGCCCAGGCGCGCACCGCGGCCGGTCGCGGCCAGCAGCGCCGTCGGAGTGGCGAGACCGAGCGCGCACGGGCAGGCCACGACCAGCACCGCGACCGCGGACGTGACCGCCGCCCCGGGGGCCGCACCCGCCCCGAGCCAGAAGCCGAGCACCGTCACGGCCAGCGCCAGAACGGTCGGCACGAAGACACCGGCGACGGCGTCGGCGAGGCGCTGGGCGCGGGCCTTCCCCGCCTGCGCGTCGGCCACCATGCGGCTGATCCGGGCGAGTTGGGTGTCGGCCCCGACCGCGGTGGCCCGCACCAGCAGCAGCCCGCCCGCGTTGACGGCCCCGCCCACGGCCGCCGCGCCCGGGCCGACCTCGACGGGCCGGCTCTCGCCCGTCACCAGCGAGACGTCGAGTGCGGAGGAGCCCTCGACGACGACGCCGTCCGTCGCCACCCGCTCACCGGGACGGACCGCGAACCGATCTCCTGGCACCAACTCCCCCAGGGGGACGACGCGTTCCGTGCCGTCGGCCCCGCGCACGGCGACCTCCGAGACGGTGAGCCGGGCCAGCGCCCGCAGCGCCGCGCCTGTCCCGCGCCTGGCCCGGTCCTCCAGCAGCCGGCCGGCGAGCACCGCCAGCGGAACGCTCACCGCGCCTTCCAGGTAGACGTGGGTGCCGTCGCCGGCCATCGGCAGCAGGGTGAACGGCATGCGGTACCCCGAGTCGCCCGCGCCGCCGAACCACAGCGCACAGCAGGACCAGCCGAACGAGGCGGTGACCCCCAGCGAGACGAGGGTGTCCATGGTCGCCGTCGCGTGCCGCAACCCGCGCACCGCCCGGACGTGGAAGGGCCATGCCCCCCAGGTCGCCACCGGAACCGCGAGCGCGAAGCAGAGCCACTGCCACGAGGGGAACTGCCACGACGGCACCATCGAAAGAGCGAGCACGGGCAGCGCCAGGACCGCCACGACGAGGACCCGCACGTGTGCCCCCCGCTGCACGCCCCGGGTCTGCTCGGGTCCCGGCCCGGAACTCGGCGCGCGCACGGAAGCGCCGTAGCCGGCCGCCTCCACGACGGCCGTCAGCTCGTCCGCCGAGACGGAGGCGGGGTGGACGACGTGGGCCGTGGACGTGGCGAGGTTGACGGTCGCCGTGACACCGTCCAGCCGGGCCAGCCGCTTCTCCACCCGGCTCACGCAGGCCGCGCAGGTCATGCCCGTCACCGTCAGGTCGGTCGTGGACGCCACCGCGTCCCCGGTGGCGAGCCCGGTGTCCGTGGTGCTCACCGCATTCCGTCCATTCCGCCCGTGCCGCCGTCACCGTCGACCGGGACGCCGGTACGGGCCGGGTGCATGCGGGGGTTGACGGGGCCGGCGACGGACCCGGCGGCGTAGGCGACGGCGAACACCGCCGCGAGCAGGAGCAGGAAGGCGGCCACGACGACGGGCGGCGTCAGGCGCAGGCCGGCCCGGGAGCCGGGCGGCTGCCCGGCGGACAGGGAGGCGGACATGGGGACTCCAGGTTCGGTGGTGCGAGAGGGGATCAGCGAGCGCGGGCGGCGAGACCCGTGCGGGACTCGGCGACGTGCAGGCGCAAGCGAGCCGGACATGAGGGGTCGGTCGCGGGCGGGAAGGGCTCAGCCGCCGAGCGGGACGACCACGGCCCGGGCGCGCACGGTGCCACTGCCCGCGAAGTGCAGGTCGAAGTCGACGGTCCGGCCCGCGGTCAGCGCCGGATCGGCCGTGACCATCAGGTCGGTGGTGGAGGCGGTCATCCCGAATCTGCCGCCGGGCGGCAGGTACAGACCGTCCACCGGTTCCATGCGGCCGGCGCCGCCCGTGACGACGGTGCGGGCGATCGTGACCCGGCGCAGCCGGGGTGAGGTGACCGACACGAGGGTGTCCGCGGACGCGCCGGTGTTCCGCAGGTCGAAGTAGGCCGACGTGGTCTCGGGGTTGCTCGGGACCAGCACCCGCCCGCCGGACACCTCGATCCGGGCCGGCGGGGCGCCCGCGGCACCTGACGAGGCGTAGAGGACCAGGGCGAACAGGGCCGTGGCGACGGCCGTGACGGGGACGAGGGCGCCCCGCAGACGGGTGGCGGCGCGCGGCACCGGCGCCGCCCACGCTGCCGCCCGGTCGGAGTCGGTGCCGGCGCCGCCGGCGGTGTCGTGCTTCACGTCAGCAGTAGTCGGACCGTCCTGTGCCCGGGTTCCCGCCGAACGGGGAATTCTTCCGGGGGCAGCAGGCACGGCAGGTGGGCGGCGTCACCGCCCCCGGTCGGTTGCCGCCGGACGCGCCAAGTCGGCGTGGCAGGAGGCCGGTTCGGCGCCGTCGTCCCGCACGGAGCCGACCCCACCTGCCACCGGATCAGGCGCCCGGGCCTCACCAGGAAGCGCGCGAGTATCCCCTCGGCGCTCGTGCTCGTGCTCCTGCGCGTGCCCGTGGCCGCCCGGACGCGTCAGGCGATCGCG
>WRCZ01000362.1 GCA_009783685.1 Actinomycetes bacterium | reverse complement strand
GGCCGTGGAACAGGCCCGCCACCTTGATCATCCCGGCCCTGGCGGTGCCGCGCGGGCCCGCCGGGTCGTCGCCGTCGAGCAGGCCCTCGGTGAGCTCGGCGGTGAAGAACGCGGCGAGCCCGTTCTCGCCCAGGCCGTCGAGGCGCCCGAGCACCTCGGGGTCGTAGTGCGCGGCCTGGTGCAGCCCGGTAGCGGCGATCACGTGCACCCCGGCCGCGCGGGACACGGCGGGCAGCCCGGCAGCCGTCCGGCCCAGGCCGAACGGCGTCCACTGCGCGAGCGCGGTACCGCCGAGGGCCCGGAAGGAACGGAGTTCGGCCTCCGCGGCCGCCGGATCGTCCAGTTCCTGGCCGGCCAGCATCGGCACCGCGAAGAACAGGTGGTCGTGCGCGTCGCAGACCCCCAGCTCGGCGGGCGCGATGTCGCCGAGGACCGTACGGACGGCCGGGGCGGCGGACGCGGCGGGGACGCTGGACGCGGCCGGAGCGGTGGACGCGGTGTGGACGGTGCGGGCCGTGCTCATGCGGGTTCCTCCGGGAGGTCGGCGTCCGGGTCGGCGTAGGCGGCGACGTCCGGGTCGGGTTCCGGGGTGATGTCCAGGTCGGCGAAGGCGGCGGCGGCCACGCGCAGGCCGGCCAGGGCCTTGGGCACGCCGACGTAGGGCGCCAGGTGCACCATCACCTCGACGATCTCCCGCGGGGTGACCCCGATCCGCAGGCTGTTGCGCACATGGTCGTCCACCTGCGGCTCCACCCCGCCCAGCGCGGTGAGCGCGGCCAGCGTGGCGATCTGCCGGTCCCGCAGGGCCAGTCCCTCGCGCTGGTAGGTGCCGCCGAACAGGCAGGTGACGATCCAGTCGGGGAAGCCGGGCGCGAGGCGCTCGAGACCGGCCAGGGTGCCCTCGATCGTCTCGGGTCCGGCCAGTTCGCCGAGCAGGCGGTACCCGGCCTCGCGGTCGACCGGTGCCGGCCGGCTCACCACTGCCGCCCGGTGGGAAGGGAGTCCAGCTCCGGCCGGGACAGGTGGAGCACCCGGTAGCGGTCGGCGGCCGGCTCGTCCGGTGCCGCGTCCTGCCAGAGCGTGAAGTGGACCAGTTCCCAGCGCCGCGGGTCGACGGCCAGCGCCGCGGAGTGCACGCCGGGCGCGGCGGCCCGCTCGGCCAGCGCCGTCACCGCCTCGGCGATCACGGACCCGGGGTCGGCCGCCGGATCGACGGGCTGGACCCGGCGGGAGGCCGCCCGCGGCACGGCGCCGATCGCCGGGCCGCGCTCGAACGCGAGCCCCGTCCAGTGCTCGACGGCCGGGCGGCCGAAGTCCGCGGCGAGCGCCTGGAATCCGGGGCCCCACAGGAAGCTGTTCATGCCCTGCGCGGTGTTCCACAGATAGAAGGGCGCGTACTGGTTCACCGGGGAGCCGTCCGTGCCGCGCTCGCGCACGAGGTACGCCTTGAGGCCGAGTCCCGGGAAGGCGTCGAGGAGGTGTCCCTTGGCGGCCACGCGCCGGTGGATGATCCCCATGTCGTAGTCGGCGGGCAGGGTGATGCGGTAGTTCATGGCGTGCACGGACGGACTCCCTCGGGGCGTCGGGGACGTGGGTGCGGCGTTCGATGGCCGCGGGGCGCCGGGTGATTCGTGGGGCGGGCAGCCAACGGCTGTGCCGCGCAGGGCGGTTCAGGGGCGGGCCGCGGCGAGCAGTGCGACCGCGCCGCGCACCGCCCGGTCGAAGGGCTCGCGCGAGCCGGCCGCCCTGGCCAGCACGTAGCCGCCCTGGACCACGGCGGCCACCGTGGCGGCGGTGTCGGACGGGTCGAGTTCCGGGGCCAGTTCCCCGGCGGCGACGCCCTCGGCGACGATCCCGGCGAGGCGTTCGCGCAGCCACGCGAAGGTCTCGTCGACCGGCCCGCGCAGCTCGTCGCTGTCGATCACGTCCGGGTCCATGGCCATCCGGCCGACCCGGCAGCCGCGCAGCGGGTCGCGTTCGCGCTCCAGGTAGCCGCCGAGCCGGGCCACGGGCGAGTCCCCCTCGGCGAGCACGGCGTCGGCCTGGGCCCGCAGCTCCGCCGCGCTGCGCCGCATGGCGGTGACCGCCAGATCAGGCTTGCCGCGGAAGTGGTGGTACATGCTGCCCTGGCCCGCGCCCGCCCGCTCCTGGATGGCCTTCGGGCTCGTGCCGACGTAGCCGCGCTCCCACAGGAGTTCCTGGGTGCTGGCGATCAGGCGTTCCGCGGTGTCCATGGGAACAGTGTACATACTAGTAGGTACAGAATCGGCGCCGAAGAGGGGCGGCGGGAACGTCCCCCGCCGCCCCGGACCCGGCCGGGCGCGGTCAGGTCCCCGCGAAGTACACGTCGGCCGACCGCACCACGGTGCCGAAACGGGGGAAGTCCAGGCGCACGGAGGCGTCGTGCTCGGCCGCGGTCAGCGCGGACATCGCGTCTTCGGCGAAGACCAGCCGGTAGTCGAGATCGGCGGCGGCACGGGCGGTGGACTCCACGCCCATGTTCGTCGCGATCCCGGCCACCACGAGGGTGGTGACACCGCGCCGCTGCAACTCCTCGTGCAGGCAGGTGTCGTGGAAGGCGCCCACGGTGTGCTTGACCACCACCGCGTCGGCCGCCTGCCCGACGGCCGCGACGAGCCCGCTGCCCGCGGGCTGCTCCGGTACGCCGGGGCGTTGCACCCGCACCGCCACCACGGGGGCGCCCGCGGCGCGGAAGGCGCGGGCCAGGTCCAGCGACGCGTCGAGGACCTCGGGGCCGGGGTGCGGGGCGAGCGGTAGGGCGACGATCCGTTCCATCAGGTCGATCAGCACCAGGGCGGTGCGGGCGGGATCCAGGCCGGGTGCGAGAGGCGACTCGCGCCCGGCACCGGCCCGGCTGAAGTGATCATGATCGGTCATGATCGTGACCCTACCCGGACCGCCGCAAGGCCGTTCGGTGACCCAACAGGCTGATGTTGCAAGGGAGTTGGGGCTCGTGACGTTGTCCCGGTGCGGTCAGCGCCGCCACCGGCCTTACCCGAAAGAGCGGTGTCGCGGGCGGCTTCGCGCAACTTGCGCTCGCCGGCGCCGCGGCGGATAGGCTGGACGGAGCGACGACGTGGGAGGAGAGCGGACGTGGCCGAAAGCACCATCGGGCAGCCGTTGGCCAACGGCAAGAAGCCGCAGATCGATCTGAACGGCGCGGAGTGGCTGTCCAGCAGCCAGGGTTCGGGCGACGTCCAGATCGCCTTCGTCGAGGGGTACATCGCCATGCGCGACGGCCGCAACCCCGACGGCCCCGCCCTCATCTTCACCCCGGCCGAGTGGCGTGCCTTCGTCCTCGGCGCGCGGGACGGCGAGTTCGACCTCACCTGAGGCTCCCGCGGGCATGCCCCAGGGGACATGTTCGCGTCGCTCGACCCGGACGACGGGTCCCGCCCCGGCCGATCGCGCTGCCGGGACGGGGATCCCGTCCGTGAACTTCCCGTCGGGCGGGCGTTCCTACGGCCAGGGGCCGAGCGGGGGCAGCGGATCGCCGCCCAGCGGGACCGACGGGTGGCGCCCGGCCAGCCATGCCGCGAGATCCGGCAGCGTGCCCGTCACCTTCACCGGAGCGCCGCTGCCGTGGGCGAAGAGGGCGTCGCCGTCCGGCGCGGTGAGCGTCAGCCGGACGTCCGGCGGGATACGCACGGCCAGGAACTCCAGCACGTGCCCGCTGAATTGCGGCGACCAGTCCGCGAAGGCGGGGCCGAGGTCCAGGTCCACGGTGTGGATCTCCAGCTCGCGCCACCAGGCGAGGCCCGCGTCGAGCAGGACGCCGTCCCGGTAGCGCACCGGCCGGGCCCAGTCGTCGGAGCCGAGTGCCGCCCACGACGCCTCGACCTCGTCCATCGCGGCGGCCAGCGCCGCGGTGAACTGCGGTGCGCTGCGCCGGTGTCCGGCCTCGATCGCGGCGTCGCGGGCGGGCCGGCCGCCGTCGTACACGTCGATCAGCTGCCCGCGCTGCGCGTAGCGGGCCTGCCGGGCCAGCGCGAGTCCCACGCCCTCGATATGGCTGAGCACATGGCCGCGGCTCCAGCCGGGCAGCGGGCTCGGTGCGCGCACGGCCTCCTCGGTCAGCCCGGGCAGCAGGGCCCGGAGCCGGTCCTGGCCGCCGGCCAGGGCGCGTTGCAGAGCCGCCGGGTCGACGGTGGTCACGGCCACAGCAGCCCCCGATCCCAACCGTCCTCGGTGCGGACGTAGTTGACACGTGTGTGGCGGCGCTCGCGGTCGCCCTGCCAGAACTCCACGCTGCGGGCGCGCAGCGTGTACAGCGTCCACTGCGGGGCGACCAGCCCGGGCTCGCCGGCGATGCGCTCGGCCGCGGCGGCCACCGCGGTGTCGCGTTCGGCGAGGTCGGCCAGCGGGCCGCTCTGCCGGCCCAGCAGCGCCTCGGCGCGCGCCGCGGGGGAGCGGGCCAGGAAGTCCGCCGCCGAGTCCCCGTCGGTGGCCGGCGTGACGTCGCCGGTGACCCGGACCTGACGGGCGGACTGCGGCCAGAAGAAGGTGAGCGCGGCGGCCGGGCGGGCCGCGAGGTCGCGCCCCTTGCGGCTGCCGGAGCCGGACGCGAACTGCCAGCCCTCGCGGGAGACGTTCTTCAGGATCAGCACCCGGGCGGTCGGGTCGCCGTCCGCTCCCGCGGTGGACAGGGTCATCGCGTGCGGGACGGGCACCCCGTCCCGCAGTGCGGCCAGCAGCCATTCGGTGAACAGGTCGTGCGGGTCGGCCGGGAGATCGGTGAGGTCGAACACCGGCAGCTCACCCGAGAACACCTCGATGCCGCGCAGGAGTTCGCGGAGGTCGGACACGGACACCCCCTCGGTGTTAATGGTGTGTGCCGACGATACCATTAGCCCATGGCAGCTGATCATCTGGCCGTCGCCCTCGCGGTCACCATCCGGCACGACGGGCACGGCGGGGTCACCGACGACCTCGCCGACCCCGCCGGTCTCACCCGCTGGGCGCGCGCGCATGCCGCCGCCCTCGTCCCCGCGGGCTACGAGGCGGACGCCGGCGCGCTGGCCGCGGTCGTCGCGGTGCGGACGGCCGTGCGTGCGCTGTTCGCCCGTGCCGTGCTGCCCGGGCCGCCCAGTTCGGCGGACGCCGGGCGGCTGCCGGACGCCGACGCGGCCCTCGCCGCGCTCAACGCGGCCGCCGGCCGGGTGCCGCTCGTGCCGCGCCTGGACTGGCCGTCCGGGGAGCCGCCGCGGGCCGGGTTCGCGCCGGCCGGCGCGGCACGCCCCGCCGACCGCCTCGCGGCGGGCCTGGCGCACGCCGCCGTCACCTTTCTCGCCGGGCCCGACCGGGCCCGGCTGCGGGCCTGCCCCGCCCCCCGGTGCGTGCGCTACTTCGTGCAGGACCATCCGCGGCAGGAGTGGTGCAAGCCGGCGTGCGGCAACCGGGCGCGCGTCGCCCGGCACCACGCGCGCCACCGGGTGCCGGACCCGGGCTGAACCACGGCGGTGACGCCGTCCGGCACGCCCGTCGCACGCCATGCCGGGCCGGGCCGCCGGAACCGGCGGAACCCCGGGCGGCCCGCCCGGCCGCCGCCACCTCGGGAGACTACGCACCGGGGCCGAGGGGGGCGCACGTGGGGCGCATGGGGGGAAGGGCGCGGGAGCGCAGTGGTGGGGGAGAAGAGGGCCGTGGGAGGGTCGGGCCGAGCCGTGCCGCGCCGCCTTCTGCCAGGGGCGAACCGGCACGGCTGTTCCCCCTTACACGCCGCACCCGACGGCGTACGCTGTGAGGCCACCGGACAGATGTCCGACGGCAGGGGCGTGCGCCCGGCGCACGCGGCAGCCGCCGGCAGGGGGTGACGTATGGCGCAGCGCGAGGCGCGCAACCGGCGCGCGCTGCTGGAACGCGAGGCCGAACTCGCAGCGGTGGACGACGCGTTGGCGGCTCTCACCGGGGCCGACGGCCCCGCCCGCGGCGGGCTGCTGGCCATAGCGGGACCGGCCGGACTCGGCAAGACCAGCCTGATGAACGAGGTCCGCACCCGGGCCGCGGCCCGTGGCTGCACCGTGCTGTCGGCCCGCGGCGGCGACCAGGAGCAGCAGGTCGCCTTCCACGTCGCCCGGCAGTTGCTGCAGCCCCGGCTGGCCGGCGGCACCGACGCCGAAGTCCGCGAGACGCTGGGCAGTTGGTACGGCATCGTCGGCCCCGCGCTCGGCCTGTGCACCGCCGACGGCCCCGCCCCCGACCCGCAGGGCCTGCGCGACGGACTGGACTGGGTGCTCACCCATCTCGCCGTGCACCTCGCCCCCGCCGTCCTGGTGCTGGACGACGCGCACTGGGCCGACCCGCAGTCGCTGAACTGGCTCGCCGCCTTCGCCCCGCGCGCCGACGAACTCGACCTGCTCATCGTCGTCGCCTACCGGCCCGACGAACTCCCGCCCGGCGCCGACGCGTTCCGTGGACTGCCCGGCCGGGCCGGCCACCGTCCCATCGGCCTGGAGCCGCTCACCGAGGCGGCCATCGGGCAACTGGTGCGCGACTCGGTCGGCGCGCACGCCGACGACGCGTTCTGCCGCGAGTGCTGGGCGGTCACCGCCGGAAACCCTTTCGAAGCGGTCGAGTTGACCGCCAAGGTGCTCGACCGCGGGCTGCGCCCCGACGGCACCAGCGCCTACCTGCTGCGCGATCTGGCCGCCGCGGTAAAGGGCGCGGGACTGATCACCCGGCTGGAGCGGCTCGGCCCCTCCACCGTCCGCCTGGCCTGGTCGGCGGCGG
>WRCZ01000361.1 GCA_009783685.1 Actinomycetes bacterium | reverse complement strand
GTCCAGCAGTCGCAGCGCGGCGGCCCGACCGATCAGGCCGGTGCCGCCAAGGATCAGTGCACGGGGCATGCGGAGATCCTAGTGACGTTCGGGGCCTGGCAGCCGAGCAGTTCGGGCCACGGGCCGGACCGGACCCGGCCTGGGCTCCGTCACGCGCCAGGTGCCGGAGCGAGCTCGCTCAGCCGTCGTGCGCCGGGACGTCCGCCCGCAGCGCGAGCGCGGCCCGTACGAGGTCGGCGTTGCGGTCGGCCATGCGGCCGTCGGGCAGCAGGACGGAGTCCTCGAATCCCACGCGCGTGTCGTGGCCGCGGCGGAAGGCGTCCTCGACGAGCGGCCATGTCCAGTCGTTCATCCCGTGCGTCAGCCGGCCGCAGTGCGACCCGGCGTCGTCCAGCGCGTCGTTGACGCGCTGCGCCAGCGCCTGCGGCGTGCCCTGCAGGTAGTACGGCTCGCCGGGGTCGAGCTCGATGCTGACCCGCCGCGCCGCGGGCAGGTAGCCGGAGGAGAACAGCATGTCCAGCTCCCGGGGTGCCCACAGGCCCACGTCGATGCCGACTCCCGCATCGAGCAGTGCCTGCATCACGTGCTCGAAGCCGTCCTCGGACAGGTTCACGGTCGCGCAGTCCACGCCCTCCCATTCGCGGATCATCGCGATTCGCTCGGTGAGGCCGGGAAGGATCCAGGCGCCGGTCGTCAGCCCGATCTCGACCGGCGTGCCGAGTTCGGTGCCGAGCGCGCGGACTCGGGCGGCCACGAGGTTGACCCGCGCCGGGTCCAGCGTCTCCGCCCCGGACTCGTCACGCACGTGAAGGTGCACCCCGTCGGCGCCGGCCCGGAAGCACTCGGCCAGATCGGCGAGCAGCTCGTCCAGCGACTCGGGAAGCCTCGGATGCCTGTCCTTGCCGAAGGGGCCTGCCGGCGTCACTTGGATCACGGCCGGAGTCTAGGCGCCACCTCCGACAGCGAGACCGGCCGGCCACCTGCCCACGAGGCACGCGTCGGCCGGTGTCACCCCCTGGGCACCAGCCGGCCCTCGGCCGCATTGCGCAACCTCAGGTTGCGGATCACGGGAGCGGCGGCTAGGGTCACACGCAACCGATGGTTGCTCATGGGAGGTCCTGGAATGGAGTTCGGAGAGCTGGTGCGCGAGATCCGTGTCGACGCGGCGCCGGAGATCGTGTTCGACGTGGTGAGCCGTCCCGAGCACATGAAGATGTGGTGGCCCGACGACGCGTCGTTCGAGCCCGAGCCGGGCGCGGCCGGCGAGCTGGTGTGGGGCGACCGCGCCGCGGTCGAGGCGATCACCGTGGTCGAGGTGGACCCGCCCCGCAGGTTCGCGCTCCGCTGGGTCGCCCCCGCGGGCGAGATGCCCGGGGAGGGCAACTCCCTCCTGGTCACCTTCGAGCTCGAACCCTCGGGCGACGGCACGATCCTGCGGATGACGGAGAGCGGCTGGCGCGAGCGGGGCTGGGAGGCCGCCGTGCTCGAGGAGGCCTTCCACGACCACGAGCGCGGCTGGGACATGTTCCTGCCGCGGCTGCGGAGCTACGCCCCGTCCGTGGTGGCGCGATGACCGCCGCCGTCGACGACGAGCTCTGGTCGGCGATCGGCGACCCGACCAGGCGCCGCCTGCTCGACCTGCTGCTCGCGGAGGGCGTCGGCACGCCGACCAGCCTGAGCGATCGCCTCCCGATCTCGCGCCAGGCCGTCACCAAGCACCTGGGCGTCCTCGATCGCGCGGGCCTCGTGCACGCGACGCCGGCGGGCCGCGAGCGGCGCTACGAGGTCGACGAGGCCCAACTCGCCCGCGCCGCCCGGCAGCTCAACGACGTCGGCAGGACGTGGGACGCCCGCCTGAACCGCATCAAGCGCATCGCGGAGCAGATCCAGCGTCAGCAACGCGACTGACCGGCGCGACCACCGCCCCGCTCGTGGCGCCCGGCCGACCCGAGCGGACGGCCGGCGCCTCGCCGCCGCTCCCCACCACCGGCCCGTGCTGCGCGCGGGCCCGCCCGGAAGAACCCGACAGCTCTGTGAGGACAGTGATGACCGGACTGCTGCTCGACGGCAGGAACGCCGTGATCTACGGGGGCGGGGGCGCCATCGGCGGCGCCGTCGCGCGCGTCTTCGCCCGGGAGGGCGCGAGGGTCTTCCTCGCCGGCCGGACGCAGGCGAGGCTCGACGCCGTGGCGCGGGACATCGCCGCCGCGGGTGGGACGGCCGAGACCGCGCAGGTCGACGTTCTCGACCAGCACGCGGTCGACCGGCACGCAGCCGAGGTCGCGGCGGCGGCCGGCGGCATCGACATCGCCCTCAACGCGGTGAGCGTGATGCACGACCAGGGGACGCCGCTGGCGGACCTCTCGCTGGAGGAGTTCATGCGGCCGATCGACGGCTTCCTGCGGACGCTCTTCCTCACGAGCAAGGCCGTGGCACGCCACATGGGCGGCGAACGTCCCGGCGTCATCCTGACCCTGTCCGAGCCGGGTTCCAAGCTGGCCGTGGGCGGCATCCTGGGGCACAGCGTGAGCGCGGCGGGCAAGGAGGCCTTCTCGCGGGTTCTGGCGGCCGAACTGGCGCCGGCCGACATCCGGGTGGTCTGCATCCGCCCGCACGCCGTCGTCGACGCTCCGGCAGCGGGGTCGTACACCGGGGACCTCTTCGGGCAGATCGCTGCGGCGGCCGGCCAGTCGGTCGAGGAGATGCTCGACGGCGGCGGGATGGCGCAGGGGACGCTGCTGAAGCGCCTGCCCACGCTCGCCGAAGTCGCGGAGACGGCCGCGTTCCTGGCGTCGGACCGCGCGGGAGCCATGACGGGGACGGTCGTCAACCTGACCGCCGGCGCGCTCGTCGACTGAGCGGCGCCGCGCCCGCGCGCCGTACGTCCAGCGGTGGAGCCGGACGGTACGGCGCCCCGGCGTCCGGTCACACCAGGACGGTGCCGCCGTCGATGGTGATGATGCTGCCCGTCGTGTAGGGCTGGGAGATGAGGTACAGGTAGGCCTGGGCGATGTCCTCGACCTCGCCCACCCTGCGTACGGGCAGGGAGGCGCCGATGTTCGCGTACATCGCATCCCGGTCGGCCTCGCTCATCCCCGACCACAGGGGGCTGCGGACGACCCCGGGAGCGACGGCGTTCACCCTGACCGGGGCCAGTTCGACCGCCAGGGCCTTGGTGAGGGCCTCCACCGCGCCGCAGATTCCGGCGGCCACGGCCCAGCCCGGGCCGGGCCGGTCCTTGGCGGTACCGGTCGTCAGGGTGACCGAGCCGCCGTCACGCAGCCGGGGCGCCGCCGCGCGCACGGCGTCGAGGGCGCTGAAGAACCGCACGTCGAAGAAGGACCTGGCCGCCCCGATGTCCAGGGTCTCCAGCGGCATCAGCGCGAGCGGCTCTCCCGCGGTGTACACCAGGTGGTCGAAGTCCCCCAGCGACGCGAACAGTTCACCGATCCGACCGGTGTCCGCGAAGTCGGCCACATGCCCTTCCGCCTCCTGCGGTAGTTCGCCGAGTGCCCTGTCCACGCTCGACTGCCGGCTGGAGACGACGACGGCCTGAGCGCCCTGCGCGCTGACGGCCCTGGCCGTCGCCAGCCCGATGCCCGAGGTGCCGCCCATGAGCACGACGCGCTGCCCGGTGAGATCCACGGTGATGCCTTTCCGGTGTCCTTCTGCCCGGCCAGCCCGCCCTCCTGGCAGCCGGCCGCTTGCGTGTTCCACCGTCGCTCGCCCACCGCCACGGCGTCCAAGACCGATGGCGTCCCCTGTGATGCCCGTCGGGCATCACGGACGGGCGGGTCCGGCGGACGGGCGGCCCGACGCACGGACCCGCGGGGAGAGCGGTGCCGCCCCCCTCGCGGCGCCCGGTCACGGCTAGGCTGGAGGAGTCCGGCCGGCGGAGGAAGAAACGTGGATCTGGACCTTCGCAAGCTGCGGTACTTCGTCGCCGTGGCCGAGGAGCTGCACTTCGGCCGGGCGGCCGACAGGCTCCGCATCGCCCAGCCGGCGCTCTCCCGGCAGATCAGGTCCCTGGAGAGCGATCTGAAGGTGCAGCTGTTCACCCGCGACAAGCGCGGCACCGAGTTGACGGCGGCCGGGGAGCAACTGCTCGGCGACGCCGGGCCGCTGCTGTCCGCGGCGGACGCCGCGACGCGCCGCGCCGTACGCGCCGCCCGGGCACGGGACGCCCTCACCGTGGGGTTCATGCCCGGCTTGATCGTCACCGACGCCGTGCGCGCTCTCAGCCGGCGGCACCCCGGCGTGGAGGTCGAGGTCGTCCGCACGGACTGGGAGGAGCAGACGGAGATGATCCGTGACGGCCGCGTCGACGTCGGATTCGTGCGACTGCCGTGCGACACCCGCGGGCTCGAACTGCGCGACCTGCTGTCCGAGCCGCGGGTGGCGATCCTGCCGGCCACACACCCTCTCGCGGGCAAGCCGTCGCTGAGCATCGGCGACCTGGCCGGGGAACGCCTCCTGCAGAACCCGGCCGCGCTCCCGGAGTGGCGGAGCGCGGCGAAGTCGGGCGGCCCCGAGGAGGACGCAGGACCGGCCGTCGCCCTGCGGAGCGTCGAGGAGAAGCTGGAGAACGTCGCTGCCGGGCGCGGGGTGGTGGTCCTGCCCCTGTCCACCGCGACCTACTACACCCGCCCGGACATCACCCATGTCGAGATCGGCGACGTCGGCCCGACCCGGGTCTGCCTCGCCTGGGACGGCACCCGGCGGGACCCGCTGGTCGACGAGTTCGTCCGCATCGCCCTGGCGACCTGAGGCGTTCACAGCGCGTCGCTGTGCAGCCTGCCCGAGCCGTGCGGCCGGCGGGTGCTCCGCAGCGGCATGAACGGCTCGTGGTCGGCCGGGTGCCCGCTCTCTATGGCGCGTTGCCGGTCCATCTCCGAGTTCACCTCGGCGCCGAGCAGCAGCGCCAGGTTGGACAGCCACAGCCAGATGAAGAAGGTGATGACCGCGGCCAGCCCGCCGTACACGCGGTGGTACGACGCGAAGTGGCTGGTGTACAGGGCGAATCCGGCGGAGGTGGCGCCCAGCAGCAGGACCGCGGCCAGCCCGCCGGCCGTGCCCCAGCGGAACGGCTGCCGGGCGTTGGGCGCCGCCCAGTAGAGCAGGGCGAACAGCAGGCTCAGCAGGGCGCACAGCACCGGCCACTTGACCCACTGCCAGGTCGTGACCGCAGCGTGGCCCATGCCCACGGCGGTGCCGATCCGGTCGGCCATGTCGCGGCTGACCGCGATCAGGACGGTCAGGACCGTCAGCAGCGCCAGCGTCAGCACGGTCAGTCCGAGCCGCAGCGGCAGCAGGGTCCGCAGCGACCGCCCCTCCGGGACGTCGTAGACCGCGTTCATCGCGCGGATGAACGCCGCCGCGTAGGCGGACGCCGACCACAGCAGGGCCAGGATCCCGAAGACGCCCGCGGCGACGTGCTGCCGCTGGAGGTTGGCGAGGATCTCGGTGACGAGGTCGCGGGCCGGCCCGGGCGCCAGCCGGCGCACGTTGCGGATCAGCGGGTCGGTCGCCGACGGGCCGATGGCACCGAGTGTCGAGACGACCACCAGCAGCGCGGGCACGATCGACAGGACCGCGTAGTACGTCAGGGCCGCCGCCCGGTCCGAGAGGTTGTCGTCCCGCAGTTCGGCCACCACCCGGCGCAGTGCCAGGCGCCGGCCGCTGCGGCTGGGCCGCCCGCCGTCCGCCGGAACGGCCGCCCCCGGTACGGCCGTTCCCGGTACGGCCGTTCCCGGTACGGCGGTTCCCCCTTCGCCTCTCGGCCCCGGCAGCGGACCGGCGCCCGGCTCGGCCTCCCCCTCCGCGGCGGGCTCCGGCTCCTCGTACGACGACTTCATGAGCAGGCACTTTGTCCGCCCCACGCCGCCCGGCGCAAGTCCGGCGCCCCCGGACGCTCTTACCGGGCGCGCAGCGGCGCGAGGGCCTTGCTCCAGGCGATGACCTGGTCGAGGGTGACGTTCAGCGCGTCGGTCTGGAAGGCGCCCGGCTTGAACTCGCTGAAGTTCACGAAGTCGTGGAACAGCGACAGGGCCACCTGCGCGCGGACGTCGGCCATCTGGAGCTCGCCGGCGATGAGCCGCAGGTGCTCGACGGCCCGGGTCCCGCCGGCGCTGCCGTAACTGACGAAGCCGACGGCCTTGTTGTTCCACTCCGCGTAGAGGAAGTCGATGGCGTTCTTCAGGGCGCCGGACGTCGAGTGGTTGTACTCGGGGGTCACCATGACGAAGCCGTCGAACGAGTCGATGGTGCGCGCCCACTCCTGGGTGTGCGGCTGGCTGTACTGGCCCAGCGACGGCGGGACCGCCTCGTCGAGGTGCGGCAGCCGGTAGTCCAGCAGGTCGATCAGGGTGAACTCGGCGTCGTCGCGCTCCCGGGCCACGTCCAGCACCCAGCGGGCCACCGCCTCGCCGTTGCGTCCCGGACGGGTGCTGCCGAGGATGATGCCGATCTTGGTCATGACGGGGCCTTTCGCTTCGGGCCGGGAACCGGCCCGCGACGGGTGCTTGCGCAGTCAAGTAAACGATGCAGTACTTGCTGCGTCAAGCAATCTCGGCTGTTTCCTTGACGCGGCAAGGTTCTACGATGGGTTCATGACCACCAGGAGCGGAAGCGCGGGCAGGAGCGGGACGGCGGGGCGGCCGATGACCGCGACGGAGGAGGACTTCGTCCGGACCCTGGGCCGGGTCATGTCGGCGCTCCCCCGCGGCGTCGAGCAGGACATGGCCCGCGAGGGC
>WRCZ01000360.1 GCA_009783685.1 Actinomycetes bacterium | reverse complement strand
TACCTGTCGGAGAAGACGGTCAAGAACAACGTCTCGCGGCTGCTGGCCAAACTCGGCGTCGAACGCCGGGTCCAGGCCGCGGTCATCGCCACCCAAGGCATCCCGGGAAGCGAGCCGGGCCGGCGCTAGGCCCGGTCCGACGTACGGCGCCGCCCGCCGCCCGCCCGTCCGTGCTCCCCGAGAGCTTCGTCCAAGAGGACGGGACCCCCAACTCCCGGGCGGGGAAGGGAAACAGGCCGGACGGACGGCCGGCACGGCACCCGGGGCCCCCCGGCGAAGCCCGAGGGCGTCGCGTGCCAAACCCCGGGCGACAGGCGGGACTTGCCGGGCACGGTCCGAGGGCCGTTCGGTCCCCGGCCGCCGGCCATCGGCCCCTGCCCGGCTCCGGCTCAGGTCGGCGAACCTGGGCACACCGACCACGGAGTGGAGGCGGCCATGGGGACCACGGCACTGGACGCGGCGACGCTGGAGAAGCTCATCTGCGCTGCGGCCGCGGCGCCTTCGATCCACAACACCCAGCCGCGGCGCTACCGGCTGGACCCCGACACCGCGACGATCACGGTGCGGGCGGCCGCGCCCGGCCGCGGGAGACGCCGGCGCCGAACCGCCGCCGTCGAAGGCCCCGTCAGGCTCCCGTGCCGAGGGGCACCGTCCAGAGCAGGCGGGTGCCGCCGTGCGGGCCGGGGCCGGCCTCCAGGCGGCCGCCGAGGCGCTCCGCGCGGGTGGCGAGGTTGCGCAGGCCGCTGCGGCGGCCGTCCTGCGGGAGGCCGACTCCGTTGTCGGTGACGGTCACGGTGAGCGTGCCGCGGGCGACGACGAAGGTGACGTCGGCGGCCGTGGCCCGGGCGTGCCGGGCGACGTTCGACAGGGCCTCGCTGAGCACCGCGACCGCGTCCTCGGCGACCGCCGCGGGCACGTCGGTGTCGAGCAGCCCCTGCATGGACAGGGAGGGGGTGAACCCGAGGTTCCCCGCGGCCCGTTCGACGCCGGCGGCGGCCCGGGCGCGCAGGCCCTGCGGCCGGCGCTCGGCCTCCGCGGTCCGCAGCCCGAAGATCGTGGACCGGATGATCTTGATGGTCTCGTCCAGGTCGTCGACGGCCCGCAGCAGCCGCTCGCTGGCCTGCGGGTGGTCCACGAACCGCAGGGTGCTCTGCAGCGTCATGCCGGTGGCGAACAGCCGCTGGATGGCCAGGTCGTGCAGGTCCCTGGCGATGCGGTCGCGGTCCTCCAGCAGGGCGATCTGCTCGGCGGCGCGCCGCCGTTCGGCCAGTTCCAGGGCGAGCGCCGCCTGGCCGGCGAACGCCAGGAGCGGGCTCGTCTCGTCCTCCGTGAACGGCGCTCCCCGCTCCCTGCGGGACAGCAGCAGCGCCCCGGGCGTTCCGCCGTCGGTGACCATCGGCACGGCCACGGCCGGCCCGAGGCCGCCGAACCGGGGCGGTCCCGCTGTCACCCGGGCGTCCTTCTGCACCTCCGCCGTGGTGATCGGCTCGCCCGCGGTCACGGCCGCGCCCATGAAGCTGCCGTCGCGGGGCAGGACCAGCCCGCGGTGGTCGTCCGCATCCGTCCCCGTCGCGATCATCACCCGCAGATCCGTGCTGTTCTCCACTTGCAGCGCGACGGCCGCGAGGTCCGCGCCGACGATGGACCGCGCGTGCTGGACGATGCCCTCCAGCACCTCCAGTTCGCCGGCGCCGGACAGCAGGGCGGCGACGATCTCCGCGTTGGCCTCCATCCAGCGCTGCCGTTCGCGGGCCGCCCGGTACAGGCGGGCGTTCTCGATCGCCACGCCGGCGGCCACCGCCAGGGTCTGCAGGACCGTCTCGTCCTCGCCGTCGAACTCGCCGCCGCCGCGCTTCTGCGTCAGGTAGAGGTTGCCGAAGACCTCGTCCCGCACCCGGATGGGGACGCCCAGGAAGGTGTGCATCGGCGGGTGGTCCGGCGGGAAGCCGTACGACGCGGGGTGGTCGGAGATCTCGCTCAGCCGCAGCGGCTCGGGGTGGCGGATCAGCTCGCCGAGGATGCCGTGGCCCGACGGCGGCGCGCCGATCACCGCGGCCTCCTCCTCGGAGACGCCGACGGTCAGGAACTCCGACAGCCCGGAGCCCTCCACCACGCCCAGGGCGCCGTACTCGGCGTCGACGAGAACCACGGCGGCCTCCACGATCCGGCGCAGCACGTGCGGCAGGTCCAGTTCCCGCCCGATGGACAGCACCGCCTCCAGGAGGCTGTGCACCCGGTCCTGCGTGCCGCGCGCCGCGTCGATCCGCACCTGCAACTCGTCGAGCAACTGGTCCAGTTGCAGCCGCGGAAGCGGCGCACCGTCCCTGCGGGCCCCCAGCTCGTCGCTCACCCGTTCCTCCCCTCGCGCCCGCCCCCGGACGGAACGGGCCAAGCTCAGCACACCTGCCCGTCCAGGCGGAAGACCGCACGCGCCGTTCGCGGGGATGAGCCAGCCGCATATGCGCCCGGGCCTGCGTCCGCCGCGCCGTGGAAGGCCGTGCTCCCGGCCGCGTGCCACCCGGACGGACGGTCCCGGCTGCCCTTCCCGTCCGTCCAGGCCCTCAATGAGGGGGAACCCGTTGCTCGAAACCGGGAGAGGAGCCAGGAGAGAAGCCGGACGAGGAGCCGGGAGAGAGCGCGAGCAGTCGCGCGGGGCGGCGCACGCCGGGCCCGCACCAGGGAAAGGGGCCTGATGGGCGCGAGCGACCGCGGCGACGTCCGGGAAGCCTCCCGGGCAGGAGGTCACTGGCGGGCGCTCGTCGTACTGGGCACCGCCCAGTTCCTGATGGTGCTCGACACCTCGGTGATGAACGTGTCCATCAGCCAGCTGGTGAAGGACTTCCACACCGAGGTCACCGCGATCCAGGCCGTCATCACCCTCTACACGCTGGTGATGGCCGCGTTCATGATCACCGGCGGGAAGCTGGGCGACATGATCGGCCGCCGCCGCGTCTTCGCGGTGGGCCTGGTCGTCTACGGCACCGGGTCGCTGATCACCTCGGTCGCTCCGACCCTGGCGGTGCTGGCGGTGGGCTGGTCGGTCATCGAGGGGCTGGGCGCCGCCCTGGTCCTGCCCGCGCTCGCCGCCCTGGTCGCCGGCACCTACCGGGGACGCGACCGCGCTGTGGCCTACGGCGTCGTCGGCGGCCTGGCGGGCGCGGGAATCGCCGTCGGACCGCTGCTCGGCGGGTGGGTGACCACCTATCTGACCTGGCGCCTGGTGTTCGCCGGCGAGGTCGTGGTCGTCGTGGCGATGCTGGCGGTGCTGCGCTGGATCCCGCAGGACCCGCCGCGCACCGGCCCGCGCCCCCGCCTGGACACCGTCGGCGCGCTGCTGTCCGTCGCCGGCCTGGCGCTGGTGGTCCTCGGCGTGCTGCAGAGCGGTTCGTGGGGCTGGCTGCGGCCCCGCAACCCGCCCTTCACGATCTTCGGCTTCTCCCCCACCGTCTTCGTGATCGCCGCGGGCTGCGTGCTGCTGTTCCTGTTCCGGGCGTGGGAACGCCACGAGGAGGAACACGGCGCGACCCCCCTGGTGCGGTTCGCCGTCCTCCGCGTTCCGCCCCTGCGGTCGGGCCTGGCCATGCTGCTCGCCCAGAACCTGATCCTCCTCGGCCTGTTCTTCACCATCCCGCTGTACCTCCAGGTCGTGCAGGGCTTCGACGCCTTCCAGACCGGGCTGAGGCTGCTGCCGGTGTCCGCCACCATGCTGGTGTCCGCGATGAGCGGCCCGCTCCTGGGCCGCTTCGCCGCGCCCCGCACGGTCGTGCGGATCGCTCTGCTCGTGCTGCTGATCGCGATCGTGTGGCTGCTGGGCACGGTCCAGCCGCGCATCGACGACGTGTCCTTCGCCTTCGCGATGGCCTTCCTGGGCCTGGGCATGGGGCTGCTCGCCTCGCAGCTGGGCAACGTCGTGCAGTCCAGCGTCGAGGAGAGCGCGCGCAGCGAGGTCGGCGGCCTCCAGTACACCGCCCAGAACCTGGGCTCCTCGCTCGGTACCGCGCTGATCGGCTCCCTCCTGATCGGCGCCCTCGCCGCCGCGTTCACCACGCAGATCGAGGGCGACCCGGCCATCTCGGCGGCCACCCGGCAGCAGGCCGGGATCGCCCTGGAGGCCGGGATCAGCTTCGTCAGCGCCAACCAGGTGCGGGCCGGCGCCGAGAAGGCCGGAGTACCCGCCGCCGAGACCGATGCCGTTGTCCACGCCTACTCCCAGGCCCAGCTCAACGCCCTCAAGGCGGCGATCCTGGCGACCGGCGTCATCACCCTCGCCGGCTTCGCGTTCACCCGCCACCTGCCCACCGACCGGCTCGCCGCGAAGGACCCCGGCTGACCCCGCGCCGCGCCGCTCCCCGACGCGCCGCCGACGTCGTCCCCGGTTCCGCACCGGCACGTCGGACGGGCCGGGCAAACGCGCCGGCGACGCTTCGGCGGGGCGCCGGCGGGCCGCTGACCGGGGCTTGGGCACGAGGACGGGCCCGCGCCCGCCCCGGGGTCGTCGTGGTCGTGGTAATCGATGTCGTTGCAGCCTTTGACCTGTGACGATGCCAGCGATTGACTCGTCGGAGAGACGATCGTTCTCCAACATCGGGAGGCCCTGTGGCCCACGACCACCACCCCGTGGGTGAGGCGGACCAGGAGGCGGCCGGACCCGCGCCCGGCGGGCACGCGCACGGCGGCCACGCATCCGGTGCGCACGACGGCCACAGCCACGCGCTCGCGGCCGACGCCGACCGGCGGTGGCTGACCGGGGCGCTGGGGCTGATCGTCGCCTTCATGGCGGCGGAGGTCGTCATCGGGGTGCTGGCGCACTCGCTGGCGCTGCTGTCGGACGCGGCGCACATGCTCACCGACGCCGGTGCGATCGTGCTGGCCCTGGTAGCGATGCGGCTGGCGGCGCGGCCGGCCCGCGGCGGCTACACCTTCGGCCTCAAGCGGGCGGAGATCCTGTCCGCCCAGGCCAACGGCATCACGCTGCTCGTGCTGTCGGTGTGGCTGACGTACGAGGCGGTGCGGCGGCTGATCTCGCCCCCGCCGGTGGCCGGTGGCCTGGTGCTGGCCACGGCGCTGGTCGGCGTGGTCGTCAACATCGTCGCCGCCTGGTTCCTGTCGAGGGCCAACAGGACCTCGCTGAACGTCGAGGGGGCCTTCCAGCACATCCTGACCGACCTGTTCGGGTTCGTCGCCACCGCCATCGCCGGTGCGGTGGTGCTCGCGACCGGGTTCACCCGCGCCGACGCGCTCGCCTCGCTGGTCGTCGTCGCCCTCATGCTCCGGGCCGGGATCGGCCTGGTCCGCGCATCGGGGCGGATCTTCCTGGAGGCCGCGCCCGCGGGGCTGGACCCGGACGTGGTCGGTGACGCGATGGTCGCCGCCGACCAGGTGGTGGAGGTGCACGACCTGCACATCTGGCTGATCACGTCCGGCCAGTCGGCGCTGTCCGCGCACGTGCTCGTCCAGCCGGGTGGCGACTGCCACGCCGTGCGCCGGAGCCTGCAGTCCTGGCTCCGGGAGACCCACGGCATCACCCACGCCACGCTGCAGGTCGACCACCTCGGCGAGGACCAGGACGACGGCTGCGGGAACCTGCTGCAGATCACCGGCCCCGACGGTGACGGGACGGAAGGCCCGGGGCACGACGAGCCCGAGCACGGCGAGGACATCCACGGGCCCGTCCACCGCCCCGGCCCGCACAGCCACTGACCGGGGCGCGGTCCCGGTCACCGGCCGGGCGGGCCGACTGCCGGACCGGACGGCGCCGCTCGCGTCAGGCGAACCAGATCATGCTGCCGACGCCGGCCACCAGGCAGTAGATCGCGAACGGCGTCAGCGTGCGGGTGGTGAACCAGCGGGACAGGAACCGCACCGCCGCGTACGCGCAGATGCCGGCGGTGACGAAGCCCACCGCGACCTGGCCGTGGATGTGGTCGCCGGCGGTCCCGGCCAGGCTCGGCAGCTTCAGCAGCCCGGCCGCGAAGATGACCGGCGTGGCCAGCAGGAACGAGAACTTCGCGGCGTCCTCGTGGTCCAGCCCGCGCAGCAGCCCGCCCACCATCGTGATGCCCGAGCGGCTGATGCCGGCCAGCAGCGCCAGCGTCTGGAAGATGCCGATGATCCCGGCCTCGCGGTAGTTGAGGGTGTCGAGCCGGCGCTCGCCGCCGTGGGCGCGGACGTCCGCCTCCGTGGCCGCGCCCGGGCCCGCGCTCAGCTGCGGCGCGGGTGCCGCGGCGCGGGCTTCCGAGCCACGCCGCAGGCGCTCGCCGGCGATCAGGATCAGCCCGTTGATCGTCAGGAAGACCGCCGCGGCCATGGGCTTGGCGAACAGGGTGCGGAAGGTGTGTTCCAGGGCCAGCCCGGTGATGCCGACCGGGATCGTGCCCACCACCAGGAGCCAGGCGAGCCGTTCGGTGGAGGTGGTCACCTTGCGGGTGCGCAGGGTCGTGAACAGCGCCCGGATGATCGCGACCCAGTCCTTGCGGAAGTACGCCAGCAGGGCCAGCGCGGTCGCCACGTGGAGGGCGACGATGAAGGCGAGGTAGGGGGAGGACCCGGAGTCGCCGGAGGCGTTCTCGGTGACCAGGTGCTGCCAGGAGCCGCCGATCCAGGCCGGCACGAGCACGGAGTGGCCGAGGCTGGAGACCGGGAACAGCTCGGTCACGCCCTGCAGGGCGCCGATGGTGACGGCTTGGAGGTAGGACAGATCAGACACGGGGCAGTCCTCATGGAGCCGAGATGGACGGGGGCGGAGGCGCCACGGAGGGGCGGTGACGCCGAACCG
>WRCZ01000359.1 GCA_009783685.1 Actinomycetes bacterium | reverse complement strand
TTTCAAAGGAACCTCATCCACCACGGACGAATCCGTGAGGGACGGGGTATCAACATATCTGGCGTTGACTTTTGGCACGCTGTTGAGTTCTCAAGGAACGGAAGCTTCCTTCGGTGGCCTTTTCAGGACCCCTCCGGGCTTTCCCTTCGTTGTGTTCCCACCGTACCCGATTCCCTGGCCGTTTCCTAATCGGCCCCATCGAATTGAATTTTGGCGCACCAAAACTCGACCCGATGATCGGGAAGTCGTAGGTAGTGGGTGGCCGCTCGTCCGATGGGGCCCGGGTGAACCCGTCCCACCGTTTCAGCGGCTCGATCTACATTACGCATGAGCGGCGACCGAGTCAAGCTCGGCCGCCGCTCAAACGTGGATTTTCGGCCTCACCGGCCGACGGGGCGTCAGTCCGGGTCAGCCCGCGGTGAGTTCGACCGCGCCGAGGTTGCGCTTGCCCCGCCGCAGCACCAGCCAGCGGCCGTGCAGCAGGTCGGACGCCGCCGGCACCGCGTCCTCGGTCTCCACCTTGGCGTTGTTCAGGTAGGCGCCGCCCTCCTTGATGGTGCGGCGGGCGGCGGACTTGCTGGGGACCAGGTCGACGGCGGCCAGCAGATCGGCGACCGGGGCGAGTTCGCTGACCTGGGCCTGGGGCAGTTCACTCAGCGCGGCGGCCAGCGTGCGCTCGTCGAGCTCGGCGAGATCCCCCTGGCCGAAAAGTGCCCTGGACGCGGCGACCACCGCCGCGCACTGCTCGGCGCCGTGCACCAGCGTGGTCAGCTCCTCCGCGAGCGCGCGCTGGGCGGCACGCGCCTGCGGGCGCTCGGCCGTGGAGCGCTCCAGCTCCTCGATCTCCTCCCGCGACTTGAAGCTGAAGATGCGGACGAAGGTGGAGATGTCCCGGTCGTCGGCGTTCAGCCAGAACTGGTAGAAGGCGTACGGCGTGGTCATCTCCGGGTCGAGCCAGACGGCGCCGCCCTCGGTCTTGCCGAACTTGGTGCCGTCGGCCTTGGTGATCAGCGGCGTGGCCAGCGCGTGCACCGAGGCGCCCTCGACCCGGTGGATCAGGTCGATGCCGGCGGTGAGGTTGCCCCACTGGTCGCTGCCGCCGGTCTGCATGGTGCAGCCGTGGCGCCGGTACAGCTCCAGGAAGTCCATGCCCTGGAGGATCTGGTAGCTGAACTCCGTGTAGCTGATGCCCTGGTCGGAGTTGAGCCGGCGGGACACCGCCTCCTTGGAGATCATCTTGTTGACCCGGAAGTGCTTGCCGACGTCGCGCAGGAACTCGATCGCGGACAGGCCGGACGTCCAGTCCAGGTTGTTGACCATGACCGCCGCGTTGGGGCCCTCGAAGGTGAGGAAGGGCTCGATCTGGGCGCGGACCCGTCCCACCCACTCAGCGACGACCGCCGGGTCGTTCAGCGTCCGCTCGGCGGTGGGCTTGGGGTCGCCGATCAGGCCGGTGGCCCCGCCGACCAGGCCGAGCGGCCGGTGGCCCGCGTGCTGGAGCCGCCGCAGGGTGAGGATCTGGACCAGGTTGCCGAGGTGGAGGCTGGGTGCGGTCGGGTCGAAGCCGCAATAGACCGTGACGGGGCCGTCCGCGAACGCCTTGCGCAGTGCGTCCTCGTCAGTGGATACGGCGATCAGCCCGCGCCACTGCAGCTCGTCGACGATGTCCGTCACGGTTCCGTGTCTCCTCATGCCAAGGGCCGGCCCCAGCGGGGCCAGCTGAAGGGGTCGTGCTCCGGGGTGTGGCTACAGCCAGGTCCGAGCCTACGCGCTCCCGGGTCCCGGGCGCTCCGCGGTTTCGCCGCGCCGGCGCGGGGCGTGGGCACGGTAGGGACTGACCGTGGGGTCGCCGTCGATCCAGTAGCGCCAGGGGTGGGCGGCGCCCTCGCCGCCGACGCCGGTGCGCGGTCCGGTGCGGACCGCGCCGGGGGCGGGCGGGGCGCCGGCCAGGATGCGGAACGGCCCGGAGCCGTCGGAGCAGGCGTCGGCGCCGTTGAGGGTGCGGTCGACGACGAGGGCGGTGGCGAGCCGGGCGGGGCCCTGGGCGAGGTCGCTGTCCTTGCGCGAGGTGGGCCGGTGGACGCGGGCGAGGTCGGCGCCGGCGATGATCTCGCCGGCCCGCAGCAGGACCCCGCTGGGCCGTCCCTCCGGTCCGCAGACCAGGTTCAGGCAGTTCCACATGCCGTAGGTGAAGTAGACGTAGGTGTGTCCCGGCGGGCCGAACATCACGGCGTTGCGGTCGGTGCGGCCGCGGTAGGCGTGGGAGCCGGGGTCGTTGGGGCCGTCGTACGCCTCGACCTCGGTGAGCCGCAGTTCGATCGGTCCGTCGTCGGTGGCCCGTACGAGGACGCGGCCCAGGAGGTCGGGGGCGATCTCCAGGACGGGCCGGTCGAAGAAGGACCGCGGCAGCGGTGTCCTGTCGGGTGCGGTGATCACGGGGATCGAGCGTAGTGGAACCGGGCGGCGGCGCCTGGCGTTCGTAGTGTTCGCCAAGATCAGTGCAAGGGGCGGCGAACCGAGAGGTGAAGGCATGGGGTTCAAGAAGCTGATGGCGAGCCTGGGTGCGGGCGGCGCGTCGGTGGAGACCGAGCTGGTGCAGGCGGACGTGGAGCCCGGCGGCGCGGTCCACGGCGAGGTGCGCGTCCAGGGCGGCTCGGTCGAGCAGCGGATCCAGGGGCTGTCGGTGGGCCTGCAGGCACGGGTCGAGGTGGAGCGGCGGGACGCGCAGGGCAACACGAGCGAGTCCCACCAGAACATCGAGTTCCACCGGGAGCAGATCGGCGGGGAGTTCGTGCTGCAGCCGGGCGCCGTGCACCAGGTGCCGTTCACGCTGGAGGTCCCGTGGGAGACGCCGGTGACGATGTTCCTGGGCCGCCACCTCACGGGGATGAACGTGGGGGTCACCACGGAGCTGGCGATCGCCCGGGCGGTGGACAAGGGCGATCTCGATCCGGTGAACGTCCATCCGCTGCCGGCCCAGGAGGCGCTGCTGGACGCGTTCGGGCAGCTGGGGTTCGCTTTCAAGAGCGCCGACCTGGAGAAGGGGCGTCTCCACCACACGCGGCAGCGGCTGCCCTTCTACCAGGAGATCGAGTTCCGGGTGCCGAGCCAGTACCCGGGGCTGAAGGAGGTGGAGCTGACGTTCGTGGCGGACGGCGGCGAGATGGACGTGGTGCTGGAGATGGACAAGAAGCCGGGGCTGTTCAGCACCGGCAGCGACACGCACCGGTCGTTCACCATGAGCATGCACGCGTTCGAGGAGACGGACTGGGCGGCGTACCTGCACCAGTGGCTCGCCGAGGTGGGTGCCAAGCGGAACTGGTTCTAGGGTTCTAGGCTCGCCTGCGAAGGCTTTGACTTTGGCATGCGATCAGGAGGTGTCGAGGTGACCGAGCAAGCGCGGCGGCCGCTCCCCCATGACTTCCATCCGCCGGTTCCGGCGTTCACGGTGGTCAGCGACGACGTGTCGCCGGGCGCGGCGCTGAAGGACGATCAGGTGTTCGCGGCGGGCAACACGTCGCCGCATCTGCGCTGGGAGGGCTTCCCGGAGGGGACGCGGAGTTTCGCCGTCACCTGCTACGACCCGGACGCGCCGACCGGCAGCGGCTTCTGGCACTGGGTGGTGTTCGACATCCCGGCGTCGGTGACGGAGCTGCCCAGCGGCGCGGGCACCGGGAACTTCGTCGGGATGCCGGCGGGGGCGGTGCAGGTGCGCAACGACTACGGCTCGTTCGACTTCGGCGGGGCCGCGCCGCCGCCCGGGGACGGCCCGCACCGCTATGTGTTCACGGTGTACGCGGTGGACGCGGAGAAGCTCGGGCCCGACGCCGGCGCATCGCCGGCGGTGGTGGGCTTCAACCTCCGCTTCCACACGCTCGGGCGGGCGCAGCTGATCGGCGAGTACGAGGCGCCGGCGGCCGGCTGAGGCGGCCGTCCGGGTTATTGCGTTGCAGCGCGGCGCCGGGCGACGCACAGTGGTGCGAGCCCGGTGACGCGGCCACCCGGAACATGCGCCCGGGCGGACCCTGTCCCGGGTGGCCGGCACCGCTGCGGCGGGGGCGGCGGTGCGTCGCGCGACGGATCCTCCCGTGCCCGAGCGGCCGGGGGTGCGGTCCGCCGTGCCCCGGCCGCCTGCCGGAGTCCGGGACCGTACCCGGGCGTCCGCGCCGGCTCACGCGCTCCGGGTGTCCGTCTCACGGGGGACGGCATCCGGGGCGCAGGCGTTCTCCTCCGCCCGGAGTCCCTGGCCGGTGCGCCTCGTCCGCCGCTCCCTCGTTCTCCCCTTCTCCCGTCGTTCTCCCGCCTCCCATCTCCGCGTTTCCCTTTCCGTTCCGCTTTCCGTCCGCGGGCAGGGGCGTCGCCTTTCCCGGAACTTCCGCGGAGCTTTCCCGCAATGCCGTTCTCCGGCCATCCGCCGTCCTCCGCGGGGAAATTGCGTTGTCCCCGGATGGACCCGCGGGCACAGTGGACCCACTTCGCCCGTGGGGGGCGAACCGGGCCCGGGAGGTGGGCGGAGATGCGCGAGACGCTGGTGCTGAATGCGAGTTTCGAGCCGCTGTCGACGGTGTCGTTGCGGCGGGCCGTGGTCCTGGTCATGCAGGACAAGGCGGTCGTCGAGCAGGCGCATCCCGGGCTGCGCGTCCGCGCCGCCGATGTCGACGTCCCGGTGCCGCAGGTGATCCGGCTCTGCCGGTACGTGCGGGTGCCGTTCCGACAACGGGCGCCGTGGTCGCGGCGGGGTGTGCTGGTGCGTGACCGGCACCGGTGCGCGTACTGCGGGCGGCGGGCCACGACCGTCGACCACGTGCAGCCGAAGTCGCGCGGGGGTGGGGACACCTGGCTGAACACGGTGGCGGCCTGCGCGGAGGACAACCAGCTGAAGGCCGACCGTACGCCGGAGCAGGCGGGGATGCGGCTGCTGGTGCGGCCGTTCGAGCCGACGCCGGCGGACGCGCTGCTGCTGGCGCTGGGGGTGCGGGACCGGGCGAGCCTGCCGGAGTGGCTGGCCCTCCCGGCCTAGGCGGGGGCCTGAGGGCCCGGCGCGGGCGGAACGCACGGCGTTCCGCCCGCCCGTCATTTCAGGGCCAGTTGCACGATGGCCACGATGCCGACGACCACGATGAGGCCGCGCAGGGCCGCAGGCGGCAGGCGGCGGCCCACGCGGGCGCCGACCATGCCGCCGATGGTGGCGCCGGCGGCGATCAGGGCCACGGCCGCCCAGTCCATGTGGGCGACGACGATGAAGAAGAGCGCGGCGATGCCGTTGACTATCGCGGCCAGGACGTTCTTGAGGCCGTTGACGCGTTGCAGCGACTCGTCGAGCAACAGGCCCATCAGGGACAGGTAGAGGACGCCCTGGGCGGCGCCGAAGTAGCCGCCGTACATGCTGGCGAGGAGCATCCCGAGCAGCAGCACCGGGCCGCCGTGGACAGGGGCGCTGCCGCCGTGGGCGTCCCTGCGGGCCTGTACGACGCGGGCCAGGCGGGGCTGCAGGACGACGAGGACGAGGGCGGCGCCGATGAGGACCGGGACGATCGCGTCGAACGCCTTGGACGGCAGCGTGACCAGGAGCATGGCGCCGGCGGCGCCGCCGATCAGGCACACGGTGCCGAGGCGCAGCACGCGTTCGCGCTGCCCGGCCAGTTCGCTGCGGTAGCCGATGGCGCCGGCCACCGAACCCGGGACGAGCCCGAGGGCGTTGGAGACGTTCGCGGTGACGGGCGGCAGGCCGACGGCGAGCAGGACGGGGAAGGTGATCAGCGTTCCCGACCCGACGATGGTGTTGATCGTGCCCGCACCCACGCCGGCCGCGAGGACGGCCACTGCTTCTGCTGGGGACATGAGGACTCTCCATGATCTCGGTGCAGCCTCCCCGCCATGGAGGTCGAGGGGTGCGGTGTGATCATGTCAGCCGTGCGGTGGGGTTGTCGAAGGTCGCGCGGGCAGTCCTTGCCGGAGGTCCGGGCCGGTCCTCCGGCAAAGGCCCAGGGTCGGTCAGTCCTTGTCGAAGTGGGGCGACTCGCGGCGCGGTGCGGGCATGGCCGACGGGTTCCCGCCGCCGGCGCCGCCCCCGTTGCCCCCGCCGCCGGACATACCGGGGATGTTGACGATGCCGCCGAGTCCCTTGAGCGCGTCGTTGAGTTCGCTGGGGATGATCCAGAGCTTGTTGGCGTCGCCCTCGGCGATCTTCGGCAGCATCTGCAGGTACTGGTAGGCCAGCAGCTTCTGGTCCGGGTCGCCGGCGTGGATGGACTCGAAGACCGTGCGGATCGCCTGCGCCTCGCCCTCGGCGCGCAGCGCGGCGGCCTTGGCCTCACCTTCGGCGCGCAGGATCTGGGACTGCTTCTCGCCCTCCGCGGTGAGGATCTGGGACTGGCGGACACCTTCGGCGGTGAGGATCGCGGCGCGCTTGTCGCGGTCGGCGCGCATCTGCTTCTCCATCGAGTCCTGGATGGAGGTGGGCGGTTCGATCGCCTTGAGCTCGACGCGGTTGACGCGGATGCCCCACTTGCCGGTCGCCTCGTCGAGCACGCCGCGCAGCGCCGCGTTGATCTCCTCGCGGGAGGTGAGGGTGCGCTCCAGATCCATGCCGCCGATGATGTTGCGCAGCGTGGTGACGGTCAGCTGCTCGATCGCCTGGATGTAGCTGGCGACCTCGTAGGTCGCGGCGCGGGCGTCGGTGACCTGGTAGTAGATGACGGTGTCGATGTTGACCACCAGGTTGTCCTGGGTGATCACCGGCTGCGGCGGGAACGGCACGACCTGCTCGCGCAGGTCGATCCGGTTGCGGA
>WRCZ01000358.1 GCA_009783685.1 Actinomycetes bacterium | reverse complement strand
CGTACCCGGACGAGGACACCGGGACGGCGTGTCCCGGTTTCCCCACGGGCACCACCCTGCTCAGGGTCAACACCCCTGTGCCGGAAGGCGTTTCACGTGTGTCAAAGTAATGCTGCCCACCGCCGCGGCCGCTCGACTGGCCGCCGCGCCGGCGGGAACCGGAAGGACGCGGGTGACGTCCGCGACGGTGGAGACGGCGGGGCACGGGCCCCGTCCCGACGGCGCTAGGGGAGGCGTGCGATGAGTGGTGCGGAGATCTACTTCAGCAACAACTACCGTGACCTGTGCGAGCAGAACGGAACGGGCGCGGGGTTCCAGTTCGAGTTCTCCTGCGGCCGCTGCTACGACACCTGGCGGTCGCCGTTCGAGCCCTACACCGGTGCGCGGATGGCCAGTTGGGTCAACAAGGGCGTCAACGCCGCGTGGGGCATGCTGGGCCGCACCGGCAGCGGCGTGTCCAGCGCCGCCGACGGACTCGCCGGCGCGGGATACGGCAGCGCCCGCGACGCCGCCTTCCAGCGGGCGATCACCAACGCCGAGGGCCACTTCAACCGGTGCCCCCGCTGCACCCACTACGTCTGCAACCGCTGCTGGAACGCCGGCCAGGGCATCTGCCTGACCTGCGCGCCCGACACGGCCGCCGAGGCCGTCGCCGCCCGCCAGCGCGGCCTGAACGACATGGTCACCGATCAGGCCTACGCCGCCGGCCAGCAGGCGGGCACGGGGTTCGACGCCGCCGCGCCGCGCCAACTGGTCTGCCCGCAGTGCCGCACCGAGACCCACGGCACCCCGTTCTGCCCCGGCTGCGGCCACCGCATGGCTCAGGACGACACCTGCTCGTCCTGCCAGACCGCCGTCCCCCAGGGCGCCGCCTTCTGCCCCACCTGCGGCACCCGCCGCTGACCCCCCCGCCCCCACGGCCGGAGCACCCCCACCGCGGCCGCCCGCGAGGGCAGAACGAAGGAGGCACGGGTGGCGAGGCTGGTGGCGTCGGCAGTCGTGACTCCCCGGTGGAACCAGATCGAGGTCCAGGACCTGGAATCGCAGGACACTCCCGAATGGGAGACCGGGGACGAGAAGGTGGTGGCCGGTCCTGGCTGCCTGCTGATCGGCACGATCGACGACACGGACGGCACCGTGACCGTCGACCTGCGCGTGGGGCCGGTGGACGTGCCCGGCGTCACCGTGGTCCACGAGGGCCTGCTGTCCTGCCCCTCGGGCATCGTGAGCGTCAACTCGCCCTGCACGTCGCGGAAGCCGACGCTGCGGTTGCCCCGGGCGGGCGACTGGCGGGTGACCGTCGCCGTGAGCGGAGCGGGCCTTCCCGATTACGTGGGCGTCTTCTTCCGTGAGGAGGAGTGGGATGCCGGCAGTGGCGCCGCGGGGTGATCGGCGTCATGGGCCAGGTGCGCGGGGGTGAGGAGCGGGGGAGCGGCAACGCGCTGACCGGGGGATAGGGTTCGGCCCGGGAAGAGGCCCTACCGCATGCGGGGCGGTGTGGTGGGGACGGAGACGGTGGCCGCGCGAGGGGGACCGGATGCTGGAGGCGCTGGGGCTGGGTGGGGCCGAAGAGGCCGTGTACACGGCCTTGTTGGCGTGCCCGGCGGCCTCCGCGGAGGACCTCGCCCGGCAGACCGGGCTCGACGGGGCCGAGAGCGACCGGATCCTGCGTGACCTCGCGGCGCGCGGCCTCATCGCCGTCGCCACCGAGGCGGGGACGCCCGGCACGGCCGAACCCGGCCCCGGCCGCCCGCCGGTGCGCTACCGGCTCACGCCGCCCTCCGTGGCCCTGGCCCCCCTCCTCGTCGAGCAGCGCAACGCCCTGCACGTGGCGGAGACGGCGTACGCGCAGCTGAGCGAGCAGTACCGCAACACCGCCGCGCAGACGGCGGGCGGCGTCGTGGAGGTGGTCGTCGGCGTGGAACAGGTCGCCCACCGGTTCCACCAACTGCAGTGCGGCGCCCAGCGGGAACTGCTCTTCTTCATGGTCGGCGCACCCGTCGCGGTGCCGCGCGAGGACAGCGAGGCGTCGGAGAGTTCCGCGCTGAACCGCGGAGTCGACTTCCGCGTCGTGGCCGCCAAGGACTACCTCGACAGCCACGACATCGTGCAGGAGGTGCGGGCGGCCGTCACGGCGGGCGTCGAACTCCGGCTGGCCGACTCGCTGCCGCTGAAGATGGTCGTCTCGGACCGCGAACGCGCCATGGTGCCCCTGGACATGTCGGACTCCGGAGGCGAGCCGAGCGCGATCGTGGTGCACCGCAGCGGCCTGCTGACGGCCCTGGTCCATCTCTTCGAGCGGGAATGGGCGCACGCCCGGCCGATGTACACCAGCACCGCGGACGCGAGCGAGGAGCCGGCCGACGACCAGCAGCCGACCAAGGAGGAGCTGGAGGTCCTCGCCCTGCTGCTGGCCGGGATCTCCGACCGGCGGGCAGCCTCCCAACTCGGCCTCTCCATCCGCACGGTGGAGCGCCGGGTGCGCCGGCTCACCGACCTGGCCGGCGGCGGCACCCGGCTCCAACTCGGTTGGCACGCCGCGCGTGCGGGATGGCTCTGACCTCCGGACCTGACCCGGTGACGGAATACCGCCATGGGGGAAACCCGCCACGCGCACCGCTCCTCGGCGCTGCGTATCCCTGCCAGGATGCAGCCGCAGCATGGCATGTTCACGGATTCGAGCAGGGAGAATCATGCATCCGATAGCGCGCTTGGCGCTGGGCGCGGCCACCGCCGCCGTCCTGGCCGTCACAGCCGTCGCGCCGTCCGGCGCCGCGGAGACACCATCTGACGGCTCCTCGGGGAAGCGTCCCGTCGTCGGCAGCGGGACGCCGGCCGCGGGCGGCAAGCAGACCACCGTGACCCTCGTCACCGGTGACAAGGTTGTCGTGACCACGGACCCGTCGGGCCACAGCTCGGCGGCCGTGCTGCCCCGCGCGGACGGCACGCAGCCGATCGTGCAGACCTACCAGCTCGGCAAGGACCTCTACGTCTACCCGGAGGACGCCTCCCAGGCGATCGCCGACGGCAAGGTCGACGACCAGCTGTTCAACGTCACCGGGCTCATCCGCCAGGGCTACGACGACGCCCACACCAGCACGCTGCCGCTCATCGCCACGTACCGGAGCGGCGTGAACGTCGCCGCCGCCGGGGCGCCGGCCGCCCCCCGCGGCGCCGAGCGCGGCCTGAGCCTCCCCGCGGTGGACGGCGTCGCGCTGAAGACCGACAAGGACACCGCCGCGACGTTCTGGCAGGACGTCACCAGCACCCGCTCGCGCTCCGGCTCCACGCTGAAGAAGCTGTGGCTGGACAGCAAGGTCAAGGCGACACTCCAGCAGTCCACCCAGCAGGTGCACGCGCCGGAGGCCTGGGCCGAGGGCTACGACGGCAAGGGCACCAAGGTCGCCGTGCTCGACACGGGCGTGGACGCCGAGCACCCGGACCTGGTGAACCGCGTCGCCGAGTCCAAGAACTTCACGGACTCCGACAGCACCGACGACCGCCACGGGCACGGCACCCACACCGCCTCCACGGTCGGCGGCTCCGGAGCGGCCAGCGACGGCCGGGAGAAGGGCGTCGCCCCCGGGACGTCCCTGCTCATCGGCAAGGTCCTCAACGACAGCGGCTCCGGCGACAGTTCCTGGATCATCGCCGGCATGCAGTGGGCCGTCGACGAGGGCGCCGACGTCGTCTCCATGAGCCTCGGCAACCCCGAGATCGGCGACTGCACCGACCCGCTGGCCGAGGCCGCGAAGCAGCTCTCGCAGAACACCCACACCCTGTTCGTCATCGCCGCGGGCAACTCCGGCCCGGGCACCGAGACGGTGTCCTCGCCCGGCTGCGCGCCCGGCGTGCTGACCGTGGGCGCGGTCGGCCCGGACGACAGCACCGCGTGGTTCTCCAGCCGCGGCCCGGTGGCCGTCACCCACACCCTCAAGCCCGAGATCGCCGCCCCCGGCGTCGACATCCTCGCGGCCAAGGCGGGCGGGCGCGGCGTCTACGCCTACCAGACGATGTCGGGCACCTCCATGGCGACGCCGCACGTCGCGGGCGCGGCGGCCATCGTCCGCCAGGCCCACCCGGACTGGACCGCGCAGCAGATCAAGGACGCCCTGGTCTCCTCCGCCCGCACCGGCGGCAAGGTCGCGGGCGCCGACGAGACCGGAGCCGGCGTGCTGGACGTGGACGCGGCGGTGCACCAGAAGGTGCTCTCCGCGCCGGCCGTCCAGGGCGGCAGCTTCGACTGGCCGCAGGACAGCTCGGACCGCACCACCGTGCAGGTGCCCTTCACCAACACCGGCACCGCTGACCTCACCCTGAGCCTCAAGGTCAGCGGTGTGCACGGCAACGACGGCAGCGACGTCAACTCCGGCGTCATCAAGCTGGAGCAGGGCAAGGTCACGGTGCCCGCGGGCGCCACCGTCCAGGTGCCGGTGCGCATCGATCCCACCGCCCACCTGACGGCCGCCCAGTACGGTGCCGTCACCGGGCGGATCTCGGCCACCGGCGGCACCGAGCACGTCTCCGTGCCGGTCACGCTCTACGTCCAGCCGGAAACCGTCACCCTCCACGTGAAGGTGATCGACCGCAACGGCGCCCCGGCGACCGGTGCGTCCTCCCTGGACCTGGTCAGCCTCGACGCCGACAAGGGCGAACGCCGCAGCAACGCGGGCGCGGCCGAGCAGACGTTCAGCGTCCGCCCGGGCGACTACGCCCTCAGCAGCTTCGTGGCCAGCTACGACGCGAACAACGCGGCCGAGTCGATCAGCTACCTCGGGAACCCGCAGCTGCGGATCACCCATGACTCGACCGTCGTCCTCGACGCCCGCAAGGCCCACCAGCTGAGCCTGCACACCGACCGCCCCTCGACGGTGAGCCACACCACGTTCAGCTACGCCCGCACCTGGGACGACACCTGGGAACTGAGCGGATCGATGACGGCCGCCGGGACCGTCCAGAAGTTCTACGCCGCCGTCGACGGGCGTGCCCAGAAGGGCACCTTCGAGTTCCGGCCCACCTGGCGCGCGACCGGCTCCCAGGACGGCTCCCCGTACGTGTACAACCTGTCGTTCCCGACCCAGGGCCCGCTGCAGTCGGACCGGGCCTACCAGCCGCGCGACGCCAAGCTGGCCCAGGTCACCGAGAAGTGGTACGCGATGGGCAAGGAGGCCGACTACCTCGACGGGCTGTTCATCGGCCCCTCCTGGAGCAGCAGCGACGTCGTCACCGTGGCCCCGTTCGACCAGGTCCACGCGCCCGGCACCCGCACCGCGTACTACACCACCGGCAGCGACACCTGGCTGCACGGCGCGATGACCACCTTCCCGTTCGCCGCGTACATGAGCGACCACGGGCGCACCTACCAGGTCGGGGCGCGGAGCACCGAGGAGTGGTACCGCGGCGTCCTGCGGCCGGCCGCGATGCGCGACGACGCCGGCAACCTGGCGCTGGCCGCCGAACGGCAGGGCGATCTGATCGGCTTCCAGGACGCCTTCTGGCTCGACGCCTCCGGTGACCACTGGTCCTCCGGCGGGTCGTTCGGCGACATCGGCAACCTGGTGCTCAAGCGCGACGGCGAGGAGATCGGCACCAGCTCCTTCCCGTACGGCGTGTTCACGGTTCCGGCCGGCGACTCCGCGTACGAGCTGACCCAGAACCTGTTCAAGATCCCCAGCTCGGACCGGAACTGGCTGCGCTCGACCGCGGTCACCACCACCTGGGGCTTCCGCTCGCACCTGGAGCCGGACGTCTACTCCCGCGGCCTGCCGATCCTGTTCCCGGCGTACGACCTGCCGGTGGACGGTATGAACACGCTGCCCGCGGAGAGCGGCATCAAGATCGGCCTGTCGGCCGAGGGCCACGCCGGGTACACGCCCGGCACGATCACCGCGGCCTCGCTGTCCTACTCCTACGACGGCGGCACGACCTGGACCCAGGCGCCGACCGCGCAGCAGGGCGGCACGTGGACGGCCGTCGTCGACCACACCGGTGCCGCCGGCAGCCAGGTCACGCTGAAGGTCACCCTCACCGACTCCCACCAGAACACCGTCACCCAGACCATCACCCGCGCCTACGACATCCGCTGATCACGCAGGCCGGGCCGGACGGCCACCCGCGACAGGGTGACCGTCCGGCCCGGCCGTATGCGCGGGCGCCACTCGGACGGGCCTACTTCGGGCGGGCCGCGGCCAGCCTCCCGCCGGGTCCCCGGCGGCGGTGAAACGATCAAGGCGGTCCGTCTGCCGCCGCGCGGCACCCGCCCCGGCTCACCGCAACGCCGCTGGAGGATGCGCGCATGTCCCGTCCCTTGCGTGCATGGCTTCCCCCGGCCCCGGACGTGACGGACAGCGAGGAGATCACCGCCACCGGCACACCCCGCACCCGCACCGTCGTCCTGGCGACGGTGGTGACGACGGCGGTGGCGCTCGCCCTCGTCCTTGCCACCGGGACCGCGGTGCTCCTGCTCGGACTGCTGGTGTTCCTGCCGGCGTTCGCCGCCGCGTGGTGCAGCCCGCGCCAGACGGCGCTGGTCTCCGCGTGGGTCTGCGTCATCGTCATCCTTCCCGAGGTCTTCCAGTCCCATGACCGGGTCGTCGACCGGGTGATCCTGGGGCTGTTCGCCGTCTGCTTCGGCGTGGTGGCCGTCTACGCCTCCCGGATGCGGATCGCGCGCGAGACGGCCCTGGTCCGCCTGCGGTCCACCGCGGCCGCGATGCAGCAGCAGATCCTGCGGCCGCTGCCGCTGCTCACCGACGACGTGCTGGTGGACGGCGTGTACGAGCCGTTGCAGCAGGACAAGCTG
>WRCZ01000357.1 GCA_009783685.1 Actinomycetes bacterium | reverse complement strand
TAGCGGCACGAGACGGAGCCGGGCGCCGAACGGGCGGTCAGGTAGCCGAAGTGGTGGTGCAGCGAGGAGACGATCGAGAAGTCCGAGTGGCCGCGGAAGGGGTTGGCCGCGGTGCGGGCCACCTCCTCGGGGAACCGCTCGGCGATGTCGGCCAGGACGCTGCGGCGCAGCGGGTGCGGCGCGTGCAGGAAGCCGTGCGTGGCGGTCCGCCCGAACGCCTCTTCCAGCAGCTCGCGGTTGTTCTTGGCGGCGGCGAAGTAGCCCTCGTCGTCCGCGGTCCGCTCGGTCGGCGGGACCGGGGTCGGCGAACGGAAGAACTTGGCCACGCCGTTGCTCTGGAAGAACACCTGCGCGGTCAGCGGGCGCCCGAAGAACACGTCGTCGTTGAGGTACAGGAAGTGCTCGGCGAGCCCGTCGATGCGGTGCAACTGGCTCTCGATGGCGTGCGAGTTGAAGGTCGGCAGCCAGGCCTGGTCCTCGAATATCTCGCGGTGGCTGACCACGGTGATGCCGGGCTGGTCGGTGTCCAGCCATGCCGGGGTCTGGTCGTCGGTGACCAGGTAGATGTTCCGCACCCACGGCGCGAACATCTCCAACGACCGCAGCGAGTACCGCAGTTCGTCGCGGTTGCGGAAGCGCACGTCGCCGGCGTCGGCCTCCTGGGTCGCCATGCCCAGCCGGGCACGCGCGCCCTGGCGGCGTTCGCGCCAGGCCGGGTCGGTGTCGTCGACCCAGGTGTAGACGGCGTCGACCGGGAAGTCGACGTCCCACATCAGCTGCTTGGTGAACTGCGCCAGCGTGGGGTAGTCCCGGCCGGCGACGCGGAGCTTGGCGGTGGGCGCCAGCGACGGCAGCCGGTCACCGAGCAGCGTCGCGGCCCGCGGGGCCACCCGCCAGCCGTCGTCGTCCTGCGCCCAGAACTCGATCGTGCACCCGTAGGCGGGGCCGTAGCGCAGGGTCCGGCTGCGGGTGGTCACCGGCTTGAAGACGCGCAGGCCCGCGATCTCGCCGACGCGGCCCAGCCGTTCGGCCAGCACCGCGCCCGGGGCGGCACCGCGCGGGGTGACCAGCTCGGCGTACACGGGCTCGCCGTACAGGGCGGTGGACAGGGCCTCCAGCACCCGGCTGCGCTCCTCGACGGCGACCGCGAGGCGGTACGCCGCGCCGTCGGCGCGCAGCAGGATGAACGGGATCCCGGCGTCCTCCAGGACCTTGGAGGCGACCTCCAGGTTGGTCTGCGCCATGCGCGGGCTGGTGATGTCGTCCCGCTCCTCGGCGAGCCGCCCGGCGGACCGGATCAGCGACCGGTTCTGCGCCTGGATCAGGACCTCGCGGGCCTTCTGCTCGTCGGCGGAGTTGGCCAGGTGCGAGACGGGCGCGGCGACGCTGAAGTTGCGGGTGCCGCCCATCGCGAGCCGCCGCGCGGTGCGGTCGGCCCGGTCGGCCAGCCGCGCCGGGTCGTCGCGCCGCGCGACGAGGCGCCCGAACAGCTCCTCCCACTGCGCGGTGATCTCCTGGCTGCCGAACCGCTCGTACACGCCCGTGCGGGCGGCCTCGCCCATGGTGCGGCGCAACGTGTCGTCGCCCATCAGCCGGGCCATCGCGCCGGCCAGCGACTCGACATCGCCCGGCGGCACCAGCAGGCCGTCCACGTCGTGGCGGATGATCTCGGCGGGGCCGGTGACGATGTCGTACGCGACGACCGGCACCCCGGCGGCGAACATCTCCAGCAGGACGAGCGGGAACGCCTCGTTGCGCGACGGCAGCAGGCACAGGCCGGCCTTGGCCCACTCGTCCTCCATCGCCTGCGACCTGCCGACCAGTTCGACCCGCAGGTGCAGGCCCAGACCCTCGATCAGGTGGCGCAGCCGCACCTCCTGCGGGCCGTCCCCGAAGATCCGCAGCCGCCAGTCGGGGAACTGCTCGGCGATCCGGTGGAACGCCTGGATCGCGTGGTCGAGCTGCTTCTCCGGGGTCATCCGGGCGGCCAGGACGAGGGTCTTGCTCTCCAGGTCGGCGCGCGGACGGTAGCCGTCGGGAACGGCGTTGGCGATCACCGCGAGTTCGGGCGCCGACGCCCCGAGGGAGTCGGCGAACCAGTCGTTGGTGCGCTCGGTCAGCGAGACCAGCGCGTCGATCTGCGGTCCGTAGACGAGCAGCGGCTCGCCGGGCACGCCGCGCAGCTGCGACGCCCGGTGCTCCTCGTGCACGGTGATGACGCGCGAGGGCACGAGTTCGGCGGCCGCGGCCATCAGCGCCGGCGTGGTGGTGATCAGGACGTCGCAGTCGAGGGAGCCGAGCGCGGCGGTCATCTCGATGTCCGACAGCCGGTCGAAGGTGCCCTCCCACACCGGCTTGATCAGCTCACTGGGCAGCGACTCCAGCGTCCGGCAGGCCGACTCGTCGAGCGTGGTGCGGCGCACCGGACGGCCGTAGGCGCCGGTCCTGTCCACCAGGTAGCGGCGCTTGACCTGCTGGGCTATGGAGAAGAACGGCTGGGACTGGGTCTTGAAGACGCTCAGCACCTCGACGTCGTGCCGCGGCGCGAGATGCACCGCCTGGGTGTAGGCGGCCATTTCCGTGCCGCCCATCTCGTCGCCCCAGGTGAGCAGAAATGTGATCCTCATGCGTCCTCATCGGCAGTGAATTCGGCACAGGCGACAGCGAGGGCTCCGGCCGGTGTGACATAGGCGTGCACCCGCACCACGGAACCGCCGTCCAGGGCGATGATCCGGTAGGGGGTGCGGAAGACCTGCTTGGGGTTGCGCACGTCGGTCAGCCGGCGGGCCACCTTGAGCCGGGTCCTGCCCACCCTGAGGTGGACGTCCCAGGTGCGCTCGGTGCGCTGGCCCCTGGTCATCGCGGCCAGCGGCAGATCGAAGGTGAAGGTGTCGCCGTCCCAGGCGACCCGGGCGGCGGCCGACTTGCCGGTGCCGCGCCGCACGGCCTCGGCGGTGTACTGGTCGGCGGGGAGCCGGCGGCCGAGCAGCCGGCCGTGCACGGTCACCCGGTCCCAGCGCAGGTCCAGGTCGACGAGTTCGGCCTGGCGGGCCGGTCCTGAGACCTTGAGCAGGGCGCGCCCGTTCACCGAGCGCATCGGGCGGAACACCGCGCCGGTGGCCGGGCAGGGCGGGCTGGGGACGGTCGGGCCGTCGTCGGCGCGCTGGTCGGGTGCGGCCAGGTCGACCCGGGTCTCGCGGCCGTCACCGTGGACCAGCACCGCCGAGAACCGCCAGACGCCGCTGCCGAGGGCGAGCGCCCCGGGCCGGCCGTCGTCGCGTGCGGCCGGCGCGGTCCCGGGAGCCGTGGCATGGCGCAGCGCCACCGTCGCGGTGAGCAGCACCGCCCCGCCCATCGGTTCGCGCACCAGCGGGACGGACGAGCGCTCGGCGTTGCGGACGAGTTCGAGGCGCGCGGTGGCGACGTCCTCCTCGCCCTCGGGCAGCGGGACGGCCACGTTCAGGGTGCGGCCGCCGAGGATCGACAGGTGCACCGGGACGAGCATCGGCCGCGGGCGCACCGTGGTCCCCAGGGTGGGGACGGTGTTGATCCGCTGGACGCGGCGCCGGACCCGGACCGCTGCCTTCTTCGCCTGCTTGGCCGTCTTCACCGCGTAGGGCAGAAGCGAATCGCTCACCGCGGCCGGACCCCCGTTTCTTTCGCTGGGCAAAAACGCGCATCTCGCCACCTGCGAAGGAGGTCCACCTGTGAAGAGGATCACACCATTGGTCTTACCCGACACGCATGGGCGGACCGTCGGGGCATCGCCAGGGGAGAGCGTCAGCATAACCCACGCGTTCACCAGTCGTTCGGTTGCGGTCAAGATTCACAAAAGGTGACCGCCCACTCGGCCAGGTCCTGCACGCAACCGTACAGAGATCACTTCGTGACCCGGACGCGCGGCCTTGCGCGCAACCCGGAGCGCGACTCCCCCCTCTTGCTTGCCGGGGGTAGCGAAATGGCTGCACACGGGGAGCGGAGCTCAGGGGTGGAACGGGTGTCGGTGGTGAGGGGGGACGGCAGCTCGCGCCGGGCCGTCCTGGGTGCGCTGGCGGGAGTCGCCGGCGCGGTGATGGTCGGGGGCTGCTCGGGGTCGCCCTCGACCACGCTGGGCACGCCGAAGATCAGCAACGGCCCGACCGGGGGCCCGCTGCCGGTGTCCCGCAGAGTGGCCTTCGCGGAGGCGGCCAGGCCGCTGGCGATGCAGGTCCTGGCACACCCGGACGACGACCTCTTCTTCATGAACCCCGACACCGTCGGCACGCTGGACGCCGGGGTCCCGGTGGTCTCCGTGTACGTCACCGGCGGCGGGTCGTTCGGCGTGAACCAGATTCCGGGCCTGCCGGCGCCCAAGGCCAACATCCCGGCCTATGTCTCCTCGCGCCAGCAGGGGCTGCGCCAGGGGTACGCGCGGATGCTGGGGCTGGGCGCGTTCACGCCGTGGACGCGGACCGCGCTGCCGCTGCCCGGCGGCGGCCACGCCGAGGTGGACTCCCTGGAGCACCGGGGCCGCAGCGCCCACCTGGTCTTCCTCGACATCAACATGCACAACAGGAGCGCCCACGGCTACGCCGGCCTGACCACCCTGTGGAGCAGGCCCGGGACCGTGGTGCGCACCGTCCCGCTCGGCGACTCCCCGGTCCACGGCTCCCGCGCCTACACCGCGCAGCAGTTGACCGACACCCTGGAGTTCCTGTTCCGCACCTACCGGCCCACGGTGATCCGCACCCTGGACCCCGACCCGGACGAGCAGGTCCACGACAAGCACCACCCGCGCGACAGCGACCAGCCCGGCTACTCCGACCACCCGGACCACACCGCCACGGCCCTGTTCACCTGGGCCGCCATGGCGCAGTGGGTGCGCAGCAGCACCGAACGCGAGGGCCAGGCACCGGCGTTCGTCACCGACACCTACCGCGGCTACTACAACCAGCGCTGGCCGTACAACCTGCCGCCGGCCGTCGTCGACCTCAAGGCGGCCTACCTCAACGCCTACGGCGGCAATCCCGACTGGGCCTGCGGCAACGCGGCCGGGTGCGGGGACTACGGCATCGGCGAGGGCCGCACGCTGACGTCCAAGAAGGGCTGGGTCCGCAGCACCCAGCCCCGCTACCCCACGGCCGGCCCGCTGGCCGCCGCCGGGCGTGACGGCCGGCTGGTGGTCCACAGCGTGCTGGGCACCCGCTGCGTGCGGTGGATCGAGGCGGAGCCCGGCAGCGGCAGGTGGGGCGACCCGGAGGACCTCGGCGGCGGCCCGCTGGCGCCCGCGCTGAGCGCGGTGGCCACGTCCGACGGCGGATCGCTGGTGTTCGCGCTGCGGTTCACCGGCCTGGACGGCACGACCGCGGGCAACACGCGGGAGATCGTGGTGCTGGAGGAGCCGTCGGTCTCCGCGAACTCGCCCGCGAGCCTGGCCTGGATGAGCCTGGGCAACCCGGAGAGCGAGCCGGTGCGCGGCCGCCGGGTCGGGCCGCCCACGGCGATCGCCGGCAAGGACGGCCGGGTGCACCTGTTCGTCCGCAACGCCTCCAAGGGGCTCAGCACCCGGGTCCGCGACGCCTCGGGGAACTGGTCGGACTGGCAGATGCTCGGGGGCGGCCCGGTGCAGGAGGGCCTGACGGCCGCGCTCGACCAGTACGGGTGCGTCCACGTGTTCGCGGCGGGCTTCTCCTCCGTCCACCACTGGGTGCAGAACTCCCCTGCCGGCGACGTGCAGGCCCGCCCGATGTGGCTGGCAGCGCCGCCCGGGGACGCGCCGCACGCCGTCGCCGCCCGGGACGGATCGCTGCTCCTCGCCTACCACATGCCGCACAGCGCGGCCCTGGTGGTCGAGCAGCTGTCCGGCGCCACCACCGCCCGCTGGAACGCCGTGTACCGGCTGCCCGACGCCGGCTTCGGCGCGGTGAGCCTGCTCCCGGGCCAGTCGCTGGGGCGCGCCCCGGTCCTGGCCACGCGCACCGGCCCGGACACCGTGGCGGTGACCGGTCTCCGGGCCGGCCAGGACGTCCTGAGGCCGTCGGTCGCCGTCGGCCGGCCCGCCCTCGTGGAGCCGGAGGCCGACACTGTGGCCTTGGTCACGCTCGGCCCCAACGGCACTCCCCTGGTGACCCGGTGGGCCGCCGACGGCCGCGCGGTGTCGCCTCGTTCGCCCGAGCGCCCGAAGGCCCAGCCCACGCCGACGTTCGCCTAGCCGTCCGCCCTGGGCTCCGGATCGCCCCGGCCGTCCGGCTGAGCCCACGCGCCCATCTGGCAAACCGTCACAAAAAGGACCACGCAGCGCGCGTGGGGACCAGCCCCCTGAGTCCCCACGCGCCTCTGAGGTTCCTTCGTCCGTGTGAAATGTGGTAAAAAAATCGGGGCATGAGGTTGCCAGAGGGTTAACAGTCGACAAAGCAGGGGGGCCTGATGGAGTCGGAAGGTCTACGCCACCACTTTCACAGGCCCTTTCTCGGGACGACCGTCTCGCCGCCGGCGTGAGGCTCGGCACACCTCCGCCGCCCGACGCCGCCCACCCGCACCTTCCGCCGCCCGTTCCCGGGACGGCACGAAGGGCGCGACGGCTCGGCGTACGGCGGCCGACCCGCCCCGGAGGACGCACGCGTCCCCCGCGCTCGACCTCGAACGGACTCTCGTCGTGACCAACCGATCCGGGCACACCGCACCCAGCCCCCGACTTCGTTTCCTCGGGCAACCATGCTGACGCTGGCCGCCCTGCTCGCGCAGCTGCGGACCGTGCACGTCGTGGGCGAGGACGCCGACCCCGGCGTACGGTCCCGCAGGATCATGGGCGCGGCCACCGTCGAGGACGTCCCCG
>WRCZ01000356.1 GCA_009783685.1 Actinomycetes bacterium | reverse complement strand
GAGCAGTTCCCCCACCTCGTCCCGCGAGGGCGGTTCGACCCAGCCCAGCGCGGCGCCGCCCGCCACCAGGTCCGCCAGGATCCGATGCGCCGACTCCGCGAACCGCCCCTCCAGCTCCGGATCGGCAGCGAGCTCCAGGACGCCGAGGACAAGGGGCCCGGCGGTCGCCCCGCCGGTCATCACCGGATTCATGGCCGCCAGCCTAGCCAGCTCAGGCCCTGGCACCTGGGCCGCGATGCCGGTCGGCGTGGGCCCGGAGCCAGTCCGTGAACCTCCCGGCGCTGCGGAACGGAGTGACCGGCTGCTGGAACGTCTCCGTGTAGGTCCAGACTTCCGGGTCGGGGCCGGTGCCTTTCAGGTAGTCGAACCAGTAGCCCTGGTGCATGAGGATCACCCTGTCCGTGGGGGCCAGGACTACTGGGACGTCGTTCTCCGCCAGCAGGTCGGCGGCGGCCTGGCGCAGGCCGAGAACCAGGGGGTGGAAGACGTCGCTGCCGTCCAGGAAGAGGCCGACACCACCGCCGGCCAGCTGGAGGAACCGGCGGTAGGCAGTGCCGATCGGTGCCGGCTGATCGCGCTCGATGGCCTCGATCTCTCCCGGGGACAGGCCGATGGGTGTGGAGGCGCTTGCCGCTCTCCGGTCGACCAGGCTTGCGACCACCGCTTCGACGCGCGTCCCAGGGGCCATGAGCGCCCACGCCCGGTCGTCGATCGACGCCGGCGCGCCGTCAGGCTGCTCACCGGCAGCCCTGGCGGTAGGCCTTCGGGTCCACCCCTTGATGACCACTCACCCCCGTCAACGTCGTCTCGACCGAGTATCGCCGTTCCTCGCCTCAGGGAACGGCCGGGGGGTCGGGGAGGGCCGTTGCGGGAATCCGGTCGGGGGTGAGGCCGATCGTGCCGTCGGGGAGGCGCTGGACGGAGCGGATGCCGGGGAGGAGGGTGAGCAGCAGGCAGGGGGTGCCGATGAGGGCCGCGGCGGCCAGCAGGGTGGTGCGCATGCCGAGGAGCTGGGCGACGGGTGCGGCGGCGGCGTAGCCGGCGGGCATGGCGATCAACGAGATCGTCCAGTCCAGCGAGCTGACCCGGGCCAGCAACTCCTCGGGGAAGAGCTGCTGCTGCGTGGTCGCCAGCACCTCGCCGACGAGCGCGGTCATGGTGAAGGCCACGGCCACGCCGAGGGCGAGGGCGACGAGCGGGGCGGGGGGAGCGAGCAGGGCCAGCGGGGCGGCGCCGATCACCGCGGCCGCGTTGGCGGTGACCAGCGGGCGGCGCGGCCGGACGTGCAGCGCGGCCAGCCCGCCGGCGATGGAGCCCACCGCGCCGGTGGCCGTGACCACGCTCCAGGCGGTGGCTCCGCCATGGCCGTGCTCCATGACGACCGGGCCCAGCACGAAGAAGAACGCGATCGCGAAGTTCCACACGCCCCAGCAGAGCAGGTTCGCCAGGTACCAGCGGCGCCGGGCCACCGCCGACCAGCCGTCGCGCAGGTCGGCGAGGAAGCGCTGCTTCCCGGACCGCTGCGGCTGCCTGCGCGGGTGCATCCGGGAGACCAGCGCGAGGCTCAGCAGGAAGCTGAGGGAGTTGACGAGGATCGCGGTGCCCGGACCGGAGATCGCCAGCAGCAGCGCGGCGAGGGCCGGGCCGAGCACCTTGGTGGTGCTGTCGGTCAGGCCGAGCAGGGCGTTCGCCGGCTGCAGGTGCTCGGCGCCCACGAGTTCGGGCAGGACGGCCCTGGACGCCGGGGTGAAGAAGGCGAAGGCCATGCCGGCGATCGTGTAGGTGACGGCGAACTGCCAGACCGCCGCCTCGTGCAGGAAGACCATCACGGCGAGCAGCCCGTAGCAGACCGCCTGGACGGCGTCGGTCGCCATCAGCACGACCTTGCGGGACAGCCGGTCCGCCCAGACACCGCCGACCGGCAGCATCGCCACCTGACCGACCGCATGGCAGGTGAGCACCGTGCCGACGTCCAGGGCGCTGCCGCCCGAGCGCAGGACGGCGAAGACGACGGTCACCGGTATCAGGGCGTTGCCCAGGGCGGAGACGCTGCGCGCGGTCCACAGGAGCCGGTACGGGCGCTCCCGGAGCGTGCTCAACGAGGTCGGCAGGGGCACGGGTGGCCCTCCCTTCTGAGTGATGACGGCACCGTGCGAGGCCGTGGGTTCTGCCGCGCGCGGGGATTGCGGGCAGGCGGCATCGCCGTCCCGCGGGTGCGGCCCGGGGCCGGCGAGAGAAACGGGGTCGGAGGAAGGTCGGACGAAGGCCGGACGAAAGTCGGAGGAAGTCCGAGAGCGAAAAGCGTCAGGCGGTCATGCGGAACCGCCGCCGGTAGGCCGCGGGCGTCGTGCCGATCTGCTTGCGCAGCGCGCGGTGGAGCGTCTCCACCGAGCCGAACCCGCACGCGGCGGCGACCCGGTCCAGGGGCTGGTCGGTGTCCTCCAGGAGGCGGCGGGCCGCCTCCACCCGCGCGGCCTCGACATAGGCGGCCGGCGTGGTCCCGGTCTCCTGGCGGAAGACGCGGGCGAAGTGGCGCTCGCTCAGGCACATCCGTGCCGCGAGCGCGGCGGCGGACAGGTCGCCGTCCAGGTGGTCGACGACGTACATCCGCAGCTCGTCGATGTCGCGGCGGGCCGCCGGTGGCCGGCTCAGCGGGACGGAGAACTGGCTCTGGCCGCCCTGGCGTTTGACGTACACCACCAGCTGCCGCGCCACCGTCAGGGCGACCTCCTCGCCCAGGTCCTCGGCGACCAGCGCCAGGGCCAGGTCCATGCAGGAGCCGATCCCGGCACCGGTCCAGACGCTGCCGCAGCGCACGAAGATCGGGTCGGGGTCGACCGCGACCTCGGGATGCTCGGCCGCCAGTTGCTCCGCGGTCGACCAGTGGGTCGTCGCCGTCCTGCCGTCGAGCAGCCCGGCGGCGGCGAGCAGATGCGCGCCGGCGCACAGGGACACGACCCGCCGGGCGAGCGGTGCGACCCGGGAGAGCCACGCCACCACGTCACCGTCCACGCGCGGGTTCCCGTCGCCCGGGCCGGCGTCCACCGCCCCGGGGACGAGCAGCGTGTCCAGCACGCCGTCCACCTCGTCGAAGGACAGGCCGGCGACGAGCCGCAGCCCGGCCGACGTGGTCACCTCGCCCCGGGCCGGCCCCGCCAGCTCGACCCGGTAGCCCGCCGCGCCCGCGGTCTCCCGGTCGGCCAGGGCGAAGACCTCGGCGGGGCCGGTGACGTCGAGGAGGTCGACGCCGGGGAAGACCGCGATGACGACGCGGCGGGTGCGGGACATGGGTCCATCCTGACCCGCGTGGCTCGGGGGCGGCAATGACGGTCTGCTGCCAGATCCGGACACGCCGGCCGGCGCGGCCCGGAGGCGGTTTCCGCCCCTGCACAGGTCCGGGGGTGTGCAGGTCAGGGCGTGCGGACCCAGAACTCGATCGACAACGGCGGGACGGTCAGGGTCAGTTCGGGGCCGCTGCGGGTGCCGATGGTGGCGTTGTTCGTGCTGGGGCCGTAACGGTGGCCCTGGAACGGGGCGGCGGTCCGGGTGTCCACGGTGAAGGTGAAGGAGTCGGTGGTGGAGCGGTTGGTGATCGCGAAGACCGGCTTTCCCCCGGCGGTCCTCCACGCCATGATCCGCTGGTCCGGCAGGACCGCCGACTCGTCGACGGCGTACCGGACGGAGTTCCACGGCATATACGTGACGAAGCCGGCGACCGCGTTCCAGTTCTGCGGGTTGTAGTCCCAGTGCCCGACGGGGATGTCGGGGAAGTGGCTGAAGTCGGTGTCGCCCGGCGGCCGCCAGTAGCCGAGGGAGTAGCCGGGCGCCTCCGCGTTGGTGGTGGGCTTCAGGGCGTGCAGCCAGAACCAGGTGGGCGCGTTCTGGAAGGTCATCCAGTTCATGAGGGACTGGGCGGTGTTGAGGGTGCGGGTGTCCGAGGTCTGGTTGTCGAGGTACTCGAACTCGTTGTTGAAGACGGTCTTGCCCAGGGCGCCGGCGTTGAAGTCGTGGTCGATCTGGTAGGTGCTGTCGTACCCGATGCGGTGGTAGGTCCACGCGTCCAGGAAGGACAGCGCCTCCGCGTCCTGGGCGATGGCCTGGCCGATGGCGCCGCCCCACCCGTCGAGGCTGTCGGCGGTGATCATCACCTGCGGGTGCGTCGCGCGGATCCGGGGGGCGACCGCCTTGAACGTCGCCAGATACTGGTCCGCGGTGTAGACGCACGAGCTGTACGCCGTGCTGAAACGCGGCTCGTTCTGCAGGCCCCACATGGACACCGGCACCCCGTGGCCGGTGAGCTGGTCGAGGTCCTCGACCAGGGCCTGGCCGAACTGCGCCAGGAAACCGGGCTCGAAGGAGGCGAGGGAGCCGCCGATGAAGGAGTTGTTGGACTTCCAGCCGGGGGCCGGGGACCAGTACTCGACGGAGGTGCCCTCGATGCCCGACTGCTGGATCATCTCGGCGAGCAGTTCGGTCTGGCCCGGGTAGCGGCCCGTCATCTGCTTGCCGTCCGGGTCGGTGCCGCGGTAGTACAGCCCCATCGCGAGGCGGCAGTAGCGGAATCCGCGGTCGGCGCGTCCACCCATGAGCATCTGCCGGTAGAAGCGCGCCCGTTCACCGGCCGTCAGGTCGTAGGGAACGCCGCTGACGGTGTCGGGCAGGCCGTTGTTGCCGGAGCCGATGGAGTCGGACTGGATCTCGAAGCCGAGGCCGAGGATGGTCTGCTTCGGGGCCTGGTCGTAGCGGATGGCGTAGCTGCCGGAGGTGGCGGCGGCCGCCGACCAGCCGCCGAGCGGGGTGAGGGCGGCGCCCGCGCCGAGGGCTGCCGCGCCGCCGAGCAGGGCGCGGCGGCTGAGCCGCCGAGGGACGGTTTCGTCGGGGGAGTGGTGGGGGCCGTCGAGCGGGGAGGTGGGCAACGTGTTCTCCGTTCGCTGGTGAGTGGTGCTCAGAAGCGGGCGACGGTGTAGCGGTCCACGGCGGCCTCGTCGAGTTCGAAGCCGAGCCCGGGGCCCTGCGGGACGGTCAGGGCCCCGTCGCGGAACTCGGGGGGATTGCGGAGGATGCCCTCGCGGATCGGGTTGGGCAGCCGGTTGTACTCGTAGGTGCGGAGGTTGGGGGTCGCGGCGCACAACTGCAGGGCCGCGCACAGGCTGACGCCGGAGCCGACGCCGTGCGGAGCGACGTCGACATGGAAGGCGGAGGCGAGCGCGGCCAGGCGGGTGGCCTCCGTGATGCCGCCGCTGCGGGCGACGTTGGGCATGAAGACGTCGATCGCCCGGTGCAGCAGCGAGTCGCGCAGGTCGAAACGGGTGAAGTGGGTCTCGCCGTTGACGAGGGTCAGGCCGGTGCGGCGGCGCAGTTCCCCGAGGTTGGCCAGGTCGTCGACCTGCAGCGGCTCCTCGTACCAGGAGATGTCCAGGTCGCGCAGGACGGCGCCGACGCGCGTCGCCTCGTCCAGGTCGTAGGCGCAGTTGGCGTCGGTCAGCACCGCCACGTCCTCGCCGACGGCCTCGCGGACCGCGGTCAGGTGGGCGCGGTCGGTCCGCACGCCGCGGCCGATCTTCACCTTGAGGGCCGTGAACCCGGCCTCGACGAAGCCCAGCGCCTGGCGCGCGGAGTCCTCGGGGTCGTCGTGCAGGGCCACGGGGCTGGCGTAGCAGGGGACGCGCTCGCGGACCGGGCCTCCCAGCAGCCGGTGCACCGGCAGCCCGGCGACCTTGCCGCGCAGGTCCCACAGGGCCAGGTCGATGCCGGCCAGGGCTTCGAGGTAGAAGCCGCGGTTGTGGCCGCCGGCGGCCTGGCCCTGGTACAGCCGCTCCCAGACGGCGGTGGTGGCCAGGCCGTCCTGGCCGACGAGCAGCGGGGCCAGCACGTGGGTCACGACGGTCGCGGTGACCTCCGCCGAGGGCAGTCCGTAGCACTCCCCGATGCCGACGCGGCCGTCCTCCGCGTGCACCTTGACCAGCGTGGCGTACTGGCCCCGCCGGGGCAGGACGAGGTGGCTGGAGGCGGGGTAACGGAGCCAGCCGGGGACGTCGTCGGGGGAGTCGTACAGGTCGTCGAAGCTGGCGGACAGGGCCAGGGCCTCGACCTTGGCGATGCGGACTGCGGTGTCGCTCACGGGTTCTCCAGTTGTCGGGCCGTCCGGCCCGCGGGGGTGGGGGGCCGGACGGCTGGCCGGCCCGAGGGGCGGCGGCCGGCGGTACGAGGGGTCAGGCCGCGATCGCGGCGAGGTCCTGGGTGCTGTCCCGGGAGGTCTCCCGGCCGGCGAGCACGGCGATGGCGGTGATCACGCAGCCGGCGATCACGTACAGCGCGACCGGTGCGTAGGAGCCGCTGGCGGCCACCAGCGCGGTGCCGATGAACGGGGCGGTGCCGCCGAAGAGGGCGCCGCCGATCTCCCGGCCGGCGCTCACCCCGCTGTAGCGCACGCGGGCGTCGAACTGCTCGGCGACCAGGGCGGCCTGCGGCCCGAAGACCATGTCCTTGCAGACCGGGATGGCGAGCACCATCGCCAGGAAGATCAGGGGCGTGTTCCTGGTGCCCAGCAGCAGGAAGAAGGGGAACGCGTACGCGACGGTGCACACCAGGCCGGTGATCACCATGACCCGTCGCCCGATGACGTCGGACAGCCAGCCCCAGAACGGGATCGCGGCGATCTCCAGCGCGGAGGCGACCGCGACCGCCCAGAGCATCGTCGCCTTGTGGATGTGGAGCGTCTTGGTGGCGTACGAGATGCCGAACGCCTGGATCAGGTAGCCCCACACGAAGCCGGAGACGGTGATGCCCATGGTGCGCAGCACGGCCCCGGGCTGCT
>WRCZ01000355.1 GCA_009783685.1 Actinomycetes bacterium | reverse complement strand
CCTGCAAAAGTAAACGGTCCGGTAGAGTTTACTTTTGTCGCTGCTGATTCCGACCCTGCGGAGAACGCTCATGATCGTCATCACCGCCCCCACCGGGAACATTGGGCACCAGGTGCTGGACCGGGTCCTCGCCGCCGGCCGGCCCGTGCGCGTCGTCGTCCGCGACCCGGCGAAGCTGCCCGCCGCCGTACGGGACCGTGTCGAGGTCGTCCAGGGATCGCACGGCGACCCCGCGGTCCTGGACGCCGCCTTCGCCGGCGCCCGCACCGTGTTCTGGCTGCTGCCCACCGACCGCCGGGCCGCCACCGCCGAGGACGCCTACACGGGCTTCACCCGCCCCGCGGCCGAGGCGCTGCGCGCGCACGCGGTCGGCCGCGTCGTGGACGTCACCGCGCTCGGCCGCGGCACCCCGTGGGCCGGCCGCGCCGGGCACGTCACCGCGTCGCTGGCGATGGACGACCTCATCGCCGGCACCGGGGTCGCCTTCCGCGCCCTCGCCCTGCCCGGGTTCATGGACAACCTGCTGCGGCAGACCCGCGCCATCAAGGAGCAGGGCGTGTTCGTCGACATGCTCCCGGCCGACCTCCGGCTGCCCGCGGTGGCCACCCGCGACGTCGCCGCGGTCGCCGCGCGCCTGCTGCTGGACGACGCGTGGACGGGCCAGGAGAGCGTGCCCCTGCTCGGTCCCGAGGACCTGTCCTACGCGGACATGGCGGCCGTCGCCTCCGAGGTGCTCGGCACGCCCGTGGCGTACCGGCGGATCCCGGCGCAGGCGCTCGCGGAGTACCTCACCGGGGCCGGCACGTCGCCGGGCATGGCCCGGTCGCTCCTCGACATGATGACCGCCAAGGAGAACGGCCTGGACGCCGGCGTGGTCCGCACGGCCCGGCACGCGATCGACACCCCCACCACGTTCCGGCAGTGGTGCGAGGACGTCCTGAAGCCGGCGGTGGCCGCCGCCTGACCGCGGGGTGCCAGGCGCGGCACGCGGGCCCGCGCGGGGGCGTCGACGCGTGGGGGCCCGCGGCGGAGGCACCGTTACCCTGGGGCCGTGCACATCTGCTTCGTCTGCACCGGGAACATCTGCCGGTCGCCGACCGCCGCCCTCGTCTTCGCCGAGTACCTGCGCCGGGCCGACCTCGACGGCGCCGTCCGCGTCAGCAGCGCCGGCACCGGGCCCTGGCACGCCGGCGAGGGCATCGACGAGCGCGCGGGCGAACTGCTGTCCCGCCGGGGGTATCCCGTCGAGCACGTCGCCGCGCAGGTCGGCGCCGAGCACCTGGACGCCGACCTGCTGCTGGCGATGGACGGCGGCCACCTCGCCGCGCTGCGCGGGATGGTCGACGACCCGTCACGGGTGCGGCTGCTGCGGTCCTTCGACCCCCGAGCGGACGGCGATCTGGACGTGCCCGACCCCTACTACGGCGGTCCCGGCGGCTTCGACGAGGTGCTGGACCAGGTCGAGGCGGCCATGCCCGGCCTGATCGACTGGGTCCGCGCGCGGTCGTCCCGGCCGTGACCGCCCGCGGGCCGGCCGGACCCGGCGAGGGCGCGGCGGCCGCGGCCGCCCGGCTGACCGGCCGTCCGGTCTCCCGGGTCCGCCGGCTGTCGCCCGCGCTGACCGAAGCCGTGCTCGACGACGGGCAGGCGGTGATGGTCAAGCGCGGGGACGACGCCGGCGCGGTGCGGGCGGAGGCCGCAGGGCTGCGCTGGCTGGCCGGGCCCGGCACGGTGGCCGTGCCCCGCGTGCACGGCCACGATGCGAACTGGCTGGTGATCGACCTGGTGGCGCCCGGCCGGCCGAGCCGGGAGTCGGCGCGCGCGTTCGGCGCCGGGCTGGCCGCGCTGCACGCCGCGGGTGCCGAGGCGTTCGGCGCGGCGCCGCCGGGCGGACCGGAGGAGGCGACGATCGGGCTCGCCCCGCTGCGCAACGTCCGCGGCGACGCATGGCCGAACTGGTTCGCCGAGTACCGCCTGCTGCCCTACCTGCGCGGCGCCGTCGACGCCGGCACCGTGCGCGGCGGTGAGGCCGCGGTCTTCGAGGAGGTCTGTGCGCGGCTGCCGGAGCTGGCCGGCCCGCCCGAGCCGCCCGCCCGGCTGCACGGCGACCTCTGGAACGGCAACGTGCTGTGGGGCGGCGACGGACGCGCCTGGCTCATCGACCCCGCGGCGCACGGCGGCCACCGGGAGAGCGATCTGGCGATGCTGCACCTCTTCGGCTGCCCGCACCTGGACGAGGTGCTGGACGGTTACCAGGACGTGGCGCCGCTCGCCCCCGGCTGGGCCGGCCGCGTCGGCCTGCACCAGCTCTTCCCGCTCCTGGTGCACGCGGTGCTGTTCGGCCGCGGGTACGCCGAGCAGGCACTGGCCACCGCCCGCGGGCTGCTGCGGGCCTGAGCACGCCCCCACCCGCACCGCCCCGTAGAGTGCGGTCGGGGCCCGGACGGAATCGCCGCAGGGAGCGCGGTGCACGGCGACGTGCGCGGCCCGTCCGTCCCCGCGGCCGCGCAGGCCGGCCCGAACGACCGTGCAACCCAAGGACCTTGCCGTGGAGATCTGGATCAACCCGCAGTGCTCGAAGTGCCGGGCCGCCCTGTCGATCCTGGACGAGGAGGGCGCCGCGTACACGGTGCGGCGCTATCTGGAGGACCCGCCGACCGTCGACGAACTGGAGGCCGTCCTGGCGCGGTTGGGGCTGGAGCCCTGGGACATCACCCGCACCGGCGAGAAGGTCGCGGCGGAACTCGGCCTGCGCACCTGGGAGCGGGACGCCGCCGGGCGCACCCGCTGGATCGAGGCGCTGGCGGCCCACCCGATCCTCATCCAGCGGCCGATCATCACCGCGGACGACGAGACGGCCGTCATCGGCCGCACCGAGGAGGCCGTACGCGAGGCGCGGGCGCGGAGCGCGCAGGGCTGAGCGCGCACGGCTGAGCGCGCCGCGGTGGACACGCACGGATGAGCGGGCAGGTGCGGCGGGCGGCCCGGCGAGGCAGGGCCGAACGCCGCCCGGGGAGACGGATGCGGCAGGTTAAGGACCGCGCCACTCCCCCGGTGCTCCCGGTCGGCGGTGTCAGGCCCGGGCGGCCGTGAGCGTGCCGTCGGGCCGGGCGTCGACCCGGGTGCCGAACGGTCGGCTGTGCCCGTCGAGGACGTCCCGCAGCCACGCGGTGTCCTGCGCGGACGCGCGCTCCAGCCGCATCCTGCGCGCCTGCAGCGGGACGATCCGCAGCTCGGCGAGCCGGCCGCTGTCCGCCGCGACCCGCGCCAGATAGAGCAGGCGAAGGTCGTCGCGGTAGACCTCCTGGCCGGCGATGCCCTCGTAGTCGTCGACGAGGTCGCCGCAGCCGTACAGCACGAGCCGGTCGCGGTACACCTCCAGCGGCCGCGGGTGGTGCGAGGAGTGGCCGTGGACGATGTCCACGCCCGCGTCGACCAGGGCGTGGGCGAAGCCGGTCTCGGCACGGGTCACGCCGTAGCCCCAGTTGGGTCCCCAGTGGACCGAGGCGACGATGATGTCGCCGGCCCGCCGCAGCCGCCGTACCCGCTCGGCGAGGACGGACGCGGCGGACGGCGACGGCTCCTCGACGACGTCGACGCCCGCCCGCCGCCCGGTCGCGGCCCAGTCCGGCGGGATCCCGCTGGACGGCATCCCGAAGGCGAGGACCAGGACCCGCCCGCCGGTGGGCAGCGGCACTTCCGCGGGCCGCCGCGCCTGCGCCGCGTCCCGGCCCGCGCCCGCCGTGCGCAGACCCGCGCGGGCCAGGGTGTCGAGTGTGTCCCGCAGGCCGCGGGGCCCGAAGTCGAGGACGTGGTTGTTGGCCAGCGCGCACACGTCGGGCCGGGCCGCGGCCAGGCACGGCACGTTGGCCGGGTTCATCCGGTAGTGCACGCCCTTGCCCGGCGCGAAGTCCCCGTCCGCGGTGACGGCGGTCTCCAGGTTGACCACCCGGGCGTCCGGCGCGGCACCATCGAGGACGGCCAGGGCCTCACCCCACGGCCACCGGTACCCGACCGGCCGCGGGATCGGCCCGTTCGCCTCCTCCGCCAGCTCGACGTAGGTCAGGGCGTCCCGGACGTACGCCTCCCGCAGCGCCGGGTCCGCCGGATGCGGGAGGACCTGGTCCACTCCCCGGCCGAGCATCACGTCACCGCCGAGGAACACGGTCACGACTCCCTCGCCCATCCCTCCACGCTAGGCCGGTCCAGGCCGCGACGGACCGCGCCGCCGGGCAGGGCGGGGCGGGCCCCGGCCTGCTCTGTTCGGGCTAGCGGCGGGCCGCGCACCGCGCTGGGCTCCTGCTGATCCGGCAGGGCGGGATCGCGCTGCCCGCGGTCGGCTGCGCAATCCTCGGGCTGCTGCTGGTCACCTACGCCGGGACGTCGGCGGCGACGCTGCCGGCGCTGTTCCCGACCCCGATCCGCTACGGCGCGCTCTCCATCGCGTTCAACATCTCGGTGTCGCTGTTCGGCGGCACCACCCCGCTGTTCGCCTCCGCGCTGGTGGAGGCGACCGGCGACAACCTGGTGCCGGCGTACTACCTGATGGTGGCCGGGGTGGTCGGGGTCGTCTCCACGGTCTTCCTCTACGAGACGGCCGGGAAGCCGCTCAAGGGGTCGCGGGCGATGGTGGAGACGCCGGGCCAGGCGCGGCGGCTGGTCGCCCGCAGCCGCACCACGGCCGGGCGGCAGGCCCGCGACCTGTGGATCAGGATCCACCGGCACCGCCGGTGACGGCGGGCCCGGTGACGGCACTCGCGGCGACCCCGGCTCACTTGTGCGCGTGGGCTCCGACGTAGAACAGCAGCCACAGGAATCCGGCGAACAGGTGCCCGGCGACGACGTAGACGAAGACGCGCAGCATCACGCCGCGCTCCTTGTACTTCTCGCTGCCCGCGCCCGGGTCCCGGGGCAGGGGCACCTGCCGGGGGGTGGCGTCGCCGTGGGAGTCGCTCATCGTGCGCCGACCGGCGGCAGGAGCCGTACTTGCATGGACTTTCCTTCTCCCAGCGGTAGCGGTTGCGCGACGAGGGAGCCGCCGTACTCCGTGGCCAGTTCCGTGACGACCCGCAGGCCGCCGCCCACCGCGGCCGGTGCGAGGTCGGGGATCCGCGGGTCCCGGTCCTCCACCGTGATCACCAGCTCGCCCGGGCCGGCGGTGACGCCGACGTCCAGGGTGGGCGAGCGGTCCGCGGCGTGCTGCACCACGTTCGTCACCAGTTCGCTCACCACCAGCAGGACCGCGTCGCTGAAAGCGGTGTGCGAGGGGTAGCCGAACTCGGCGAGCGCCGCGGTCACGTCGTGGCGGGCGGCGGTGACCGCCCCGCGTTCCAGCGACAGCGTCAGGTGGAAGTGACGGACCTCCGGCCGCCGGCCGCCCGCGGCGGCTACAGGCCTCACGAGAACACCCACCTCCACCGCCTGACAATCTCGTCATCATCATAACTGGCAAGTTGAAGAATTCTTCACCTTGCCATGACGGGTGCGCCGGACGACGGAGTCGCCCGCTCCTACGGACGGTTCAAGGCGACGTCACGAGCCGGCGACGCCATGAGGCGGGACGACACGGCGCGGCCGTCATGAGGCGGCCGTCCTGCCGGTGTCGGACTCGCGCAGCTCGGCCAGCAGGTCCTGCTGGCCGACGATCAGCTCGGTGAGGATGCGGCGGGCGGTCCGCAGCAGGTCGGCGACGTCGCCGCTGGCCAGGGAGTAGACCACGGTGTCGGCCTCGCGGACCGAGGTGACGATTCCGGAGCGGCGCAGGACCGCCAGTTGCTGGGAGAGGTTGGACCGCTCGACGTCGATGTCCGCCAGCAGGTCCCGCACCGGCTTGGGCCCGTCCTGCAGCAGTTCGAGCACCCTGATCCGCACCGGATGCCCGAGCATCCGGAAGAACTCCGCCTTCGCCTGGTACAGCGGGACCGGCACGACTCTCAACTCCCGCCTCTGCTCATTCCGCCCTGCTCGCACCCATCGTAGGGGCTTTTCACTTGAAGGCTTCTTCATGCGGCCGCAGGCCCGGAGGGTGCCGCGTTCGTGGGGTCAGCCGGCGGCCCTGAGCTGCGCGGCGATCTCCGTGAAGCCCCGCCGTTCGGCGTGGGTGAGCGCCGTGACGCCGTCGCCGTCGGCGAGTTCCGGGTCGGCGCCCGCGGCGAGGAGCAGGGCGACGATCCGCTGGTGCGCGGTGCCGCCGTCGCCGAGGATGACCGCCTCCAGCAGGGCGGTCCAGCCGAGCCGGTTGACGTGGTCGACGTCGATGCCGGTCTCGCGGAGCACGGCCTCGACGTAGTCCACGTGCCCGCGTTCGCTGGCCGGGATGACGCAGACGCCGCCGAAGCGGTTGGTCAGCTTCAGGTCCGGTCCCGCCGGGAGCAGCACCCGCATCATGGCGACGCTGCCGGTCACCCCGGTCACCAGCCACGGGCTGTCGTGGCGGTCGTCCTGGGCGTTCGGGTCGGCGCCGGCGGCGACCAGCACCTCGGCGGCGGCCACGTGGTCGCCGAGGGCGGCGAGCAGCAGCGGGGTGCGCCGGTGCGCGTCGCGTGCCTCCACCGCGGCTCCCCCGTCGAGTGCGGCGCGGACCAGGTCGGGATCGCCGCTGCGCGCGGCCTCCAGCAGCGCGCGGTCGGGGGCGTTCATGCGGTGGGTCTCCTTGCGGGGGTCGGTCGTGCGGGTCGGAGGGGTGGGACGGGGGACGCGACGGGCGTATTGGGCACGGTACCGGGACCGGCAACGGGCTCGTCGGCCCGCGGCCGCGCAGGGGACGACGGCCGCGGCTTCGCTCCGGCCGCCGTGCCGGCTCCCCCGGCGGCATGCGCGGCCACTGCCT
>WRCZ01000354.1 GCA_009783685.1 Actinomycetes bacterium | reverse complement strand
GCTCGCTGCCGCCGCCGTAGAGCCGGTCGGTGACGTCGCGCTCGGCCGGCTCGTTGCCCTCGACGTCGGAGTCGAGCAGCAGCAGCGGGACCCGCCCGACCTGGGCCTTCCAGATCCGGGCGTGCAGGGCGCGGCCGCCGGTCAGCTGCAGGGTGACCTGGGCCGGGACGCCCTCGGCGTCGCGCAGCGGCGTGACGGGCAGCGAGTTGGGGTCGAGCACCGGGTAGTGCTCCTGCTGCCAGCCCTCGCGGGACAGCGTCTGGCGGAAGTAGCCGTGGCGGTACAGCAGGCCGACGCCGATCAGGGGCACGCCCAGGTCGCTGGCGGCCTTGAGGTGGTCCCCGGCGAGGATGCCGAGGCCGCCGCTGTACTGCGGCAGGGCGAAGGTGATGCCGAACTCGGGTGAGAAGTAGGCGATGGCGGCCGGCAGGTCGCTCTGCTCCTGGTACCAGCGGGGGTTGGCCGTGTAGTCGGCCAGGTCCTCCGCGGCCGCCACCAGGCGGCGCAGGAAGCGGCGGTCGGCGGCGAGGGCGGTGAGCCGTTCCTTGGAGACGGCGCCGAGCAGCCGTACCGGGTCGCCCTGGGCGGCCCGCCACCCTTCGGGATCGACGTAGCGGAACAGCTCTCTGGTCTCCTGGTGCCAGGACCAGCGGAGGTTCTGGGCCAGTTCCCCCAGCGGGCGCAGAGGTTCCGGCAGGACGGTGCGCACGGTGAATCGACGGATTGCCTTCACCTTTCGACCGTAGCTCCGATGGCGGCGAGGCCGCGGTGTGCTGTCCGCAAACCGGTGGCTCAAACGCTCGAACGGCGGCTCACGGAGGCGAGCGTTCCACCTCGGCCGGGCGCGGGCGCGCGGTCCCGGAATCGGGTCGCGCTCCCGAAACGGCGTCAGGTCGTGCGTTCTCCTGCCGATCGCTGGGAAGGCTCCGCTGTGTCCGCGCGACGGAGGCATCCACCCGGGTGAACGCGTACCCGGGGGGCCGTGCGGGCAGGCCGGCACCGCCAAGAACAGTTAAAAAGAGCGTGAGCCCGTGTCGCCGGTCCGCTGACCCCGATGGCACCGCCGAAGCGCGTCGCGTGCACCCGCCCACCCCGTTGTCCGGTAACCGAGCTGCCAGGTGAGGAAATGATCGGTCGTATTCCTGTCGTCGATGTCCGTCCCGCCGTGGAGTGCGGCCGCCGGCCGGCCAAGGCGGTCGTCGGTGAGACCTTCGAGGTGACGGCCACGGTGTTCCGCGAGGGGCACGACGCGGTCGCCGCCAACGTGGTGCTGCGGGACTCGGCCGGCCGGTCGGGTCCGTGGACGCCGATGCGCGAGCTGAGCGAGGGCAGTGACCGCTGGGGGGCCCGGGTGACGCCCACCGCGGAGGGCCGCTGGACCTACACCGTCGAGGCGTGGTCGGACCCGGTGGCCACCTGGCGGCACACCGCGGGGATCAAGATCCCGGCGGGCATCGACACCGAGCTGGTGCTGGCCGAGGGCGCGCAGCTGTACGAGCGGGCGGCGACCGGCGTGCCGAAGAACGACGGCCGGCCGGCGGTGCTGGCCGCGGTGGACGCGCTGCGGGACGCCAAGCGGCCGGCGGCGGCCCGGCACGCGGCGGCGCTGGCCCCGGACGTGGTGGCGGTGCTCGACCGGCACCCGCTGCGGGAACTGGTCAGCGCCTCGCGCCCGATGCCGCTGCACGTGGAGCGGGAGCGGGCGCTGTTCGGGTCCTGGTACGAGCTGTTCCCGCGCTCGGAGGGCGCGGTCACCTCGGGCCGAAAGGTGCGCTCGGGCACCTTCCGCACGGCGGCGGAGCGACTGCCCGCGGTGGCCGCGATGGGCTTCGACGTGGTGTACCTGCCGCCGATCCACCCGATCGGCACCGCGTTCCGCAAGGGGCGGAACAACAGCCTGGAGGCCGGCCCGGACGACGTGGGCTCGCCGTGGGCGATCGGCTCGCCGGAGGGCGGGCACGAGGCGGTCCACCCGGACCTGGGCACGCTGGAGGACTTCGACCACTTCGTGGCGCGGGCCCGGGAGCTGCGGCTGGAGGTGGCGCTGGACTTCGCGCTGCAGTGCTCCCCCGACCACCCGTGGGTGGCCAAGCACCCGGAGTGGTTCACGCACCGCGCGGACGGCACCATCGCCTACGCGGAGAACCCGCCGAAGAAGTACCAGGACATCTACCCGATCGCCTTCGACCGGGACTTCGCCGGCATCGTCCGGGAGACCCTGCGGGTGCTGCGGCACTGGATGGCGCACGGGGTGCGGATCTTCCGGGTGGACAACCCGCACACCAAGCCGGTGGTGTTCTGGGAGAAGGTCATCGCCGACATCAACCGCACCGACCCCGACGTGATCTTCCTGGCCGAGGCGTTCACCCGCCCGCCGATGATGAACCTGCTCGCGCAGGTCGGGTTCCAGCAGTCGTACACCTACTTCACCTGGCGTAATGACAAAGCAGAACTGACCGATTACATGCGGGAGTTGAGCGGGACGACGGCAGGCTGGATGCGCCCGAACTTCTTCGTCAACACCCCCGACATCCTGCATGCCTACCTTCAGCACGGCGGCCGCCCGGCGTTCGAGACCCGAGCCGTGCTCGCCGCCACCCTCTCCCCCAGCTGGGGCGTCTACGCGGGCTTCGAACTGTGCGAGGCCACCCCCGCGCACCCCGGCAGCGAGGAGTACCTGCACTCCGAGAAGTACGAACTGCGGCCGCGCGACTGGGCCGCCGCCGAGGCCGGGGGCCGCTCGCTGGCCCCGCTGATCACCACCTTGAACCGGCTGCGCCGGCGCCATCCGGCGCTGCAGCAGCTGCGGGACATCACCTTCCATCCCGTGGACAACGACGCGTTGCTCGCCTACTCCAAGCGGCGCGGCGACGATGTCGTACTGGTGGTCGTCAACCTGGACCCGTTCCACACCCAGGAGGCGACCGTGTCGTTGAACATGCCGGAACTCGGCCTCTCCTGGCACGAGTCGTTCCCGGTGCGCGACGAGCTCACCGGCGACACCTACCACTGGGGCAGGGACAACTACGTGCGTCTGGAGCCGGGCCGTGCCCCCGCGCACCTCCTGTCCCTGCGACCGTCTCCATCGATCGGAGGGTCACTCAGTTGATCGTCAACGAACCCGTCCCTGACAAATTCGAGGACACCCCTGCCAAGGACCGTGATCCCGACTGGTTCAAACGGGCGGTGTTCTACGAAGTCCTCGTCCGTTCCTTCCAGGACAGCAACGGCGACGGCGTCGGCGACCTGAAGGGAATCACCGCCAAACTCGACTACCTGCAGTGGCTGGGCATCGACTGCCTCTGGCTGCCGCCGTTCTTCGCCTCACCCCTGCGCGACGGCGGCTACGACGTCGCGGACTACACCGCGGTCCTCCCCGAGTTCGGCGACCTGGCGGACTTCGTGGAGTTCGTGGACGCCGCCCACCAGCGCGGCATGCGCGTGATCATCGACTTCGTCATGAACCACACCAGCGACCAGCACCCGTGGTTCCAGGCCTCCCGTGCCGATCCGGAAGGGCCCTACGGCGACTACTACACCTGGGCGGACGACGACAAGCAGTTCCCCGACGCCCGGATCATCTTCGTCGACACCGAGACGTCGAACTGGACCTTCGACCCGGTGCGCAAGCAGTACTACTGGCACCGGTTCTTCGCCCACCAGCCGGACCTGAACTACGAGAACCCGCAAGTGCAGGAGGAGATCCTGGCCGCCCTGCGGTTCTGGCTCGACCTGGGCATCGACGGCTTCCGGCTCGACGCGGTCCCGTACCTCTACCAGGAGGAGGGCACCAACTGCGAGAACCTGCCGCGCACCCACCGGTTCCTCAGGCGGGTGCGGGAGGAGATCGACGCGCACTACCCGGACACCGTGCTGCTGGCCGAGGCCAACCAGTGGCCCGAGGACGTCGTCGACTACTTCGGCGACTACGCGGCCGGCGGCGATGAGTGCCACATGGCGTTCCACTTCCCGGTGATGCCGCGGATCTTCATGGCGGTGCGCCGCGAGTCCCGCTACCCGGTGTCCGAGGTGCTCGCCAAGACCCCGGCGATCCCGTCCGGCTGCCAGTGGGGCATCTTCCTGCGGAACCACGACGAGCTGACCCTCGAAATGGTCACCGACGAGGAACGCGACTACATGTACGCGGAGTACGCCAAGGACCCGCGGATGCGGGCCAACATCGGCATCCGCCGCCGGCTCGCCCCGCTGCTGGACAACGACCGCAACCAGATCGAGCTGTTCACCGCCCTGCTGCTGTCGCTGCCCGGCTCGCCGGTGCTGTACTACGGCGACGAGATCGGCATGGGCGACAACATCTGGCTCGGCGACCGCGACGGCGTGCGCACCCCCATGCAGTGGACGCCCGACCGCAACGCCGGCTTCTCCTCGTCCGACCCGGGCCGGCTCTTCCTGCCGACGATCATGGACCCGGTCTTCGGCTACCAGGTCACCAACGTCGAGGCGCAGATGAGCTCACCCAGCTCGCTGCTGCACTGGACCCGGCGGATGATCGAGATCCGCAAGCAGAACCGTGCCTTCGGCGTGGGCTCGTTCACCGAACTGCCGTCGAGCAACCCGGCGGTGCTGGCCTTCCTGCGGGAGGACGGCGACGACCTGGTGCTGTGCGTGAACAACTTCTCCCGGTTCGCCCAGCCCACCGAGCTGGACCTGCGGCAGTTCCGGGGCCGCCATCCGGTGGAGCTGATCGGCGGGGTGCGCTTCCCCGCGATCGGCCAGCTGCCGTACCTGCTCACCCTCGCGGGGCACGGCTTCTACTGGTTCCGGCTGCGGCGCGACCCGTCGTGACGTCGGGGGGCCGGCCGTGCGCCGTGAGCCGCCGGCCCCCGCGGTGACCTGCGGACTCCGCGCGGGACGTGTGAGGCCGTGGCCAAAGCCCCTCCCGAGGTGCGGCCTTGACGCACCTTTGGCAGTATCCGTACATATCCAGCAGTAATCCCGCAGCAGCCCGTACGGCGGTTTCCTGTCACCCGCCCGGGGCAGGCTCCACGTGTCGCCGGACAGCCCGAACCCGTGATCCGGGAGGCTGGCGCCCCCGCCGTTCGCCGTAACGGCCGGGTGCGCGACTCCCCGGGGAAAGGACGTCATGTCGGACAGCTCCTGGACCCGTGTTCCGTCCACCTCTCCCGCACCGACCGCCCCTGGCCGCGACCTGGTGCCGGGCCTGCTGCGCTCGCTCGATCCCCTGTTGCGCAGCTGGCTGCCCCGGCAGCGGTGGTTCGCCGGGAAGGGGCTGCCGGTCGGCGAGTTCCGCCTCGCAGCCGCGACGGAACTCGTGCCGCCCGGCGGACGCCTCGGCCCGCTGGGCCTGCTCCACCTGCTGGTCGACGTGGAGCAGCCCGGGCGGCCCGCCGACTGCTACCAGCTGCTGCTGGGCGCCCATCCGCTGCTGCCGCCGGCGCTGGTGCGCGCCGCGCTGGGGCCCGCGGTCGGCGGCCCGTACGACGGGCTGACGCTGTACGACGCCCCGCACGACCCGCGGCTGGCCGCGCTGCTGCTGGAGCGGCTGCGGCTGCCGGGCCGTAGCGGGCGGCTGCGGTTCACCACCGAGCCGCAGGCCGCGTTCCCGCCGGGGCTGGCGCCGCGGGTGTCCACCGCCGAGCAGTCGAACACGTCGGTGGTCTACGGGGACGCGTACATCCTCAAGCTGTTCCGCCGGGTCTCCCCCGGTACCAACCCCGACCTCGAACTGTCCCTGGCGCTGGCCCGGGCCGGATCCACCCGGGTGGCCGAACCCGTCGCCTGGTTCGAGGCGGACGACCCGCGCGGGCCGTCCGCGGGCGAGCCGGTCACCCTGGGCGTGCTCCAGCGGTTCCTGCCGGGGTCCCAGGACGGGTGGGCGCTGGCCCTGGCCTCGGTCGCCGAGGACGGCGACTTCCGCCCCGAGGCCGCGGCGCTCGGCCAGGCCACCGCGGAGGTGCACGCCTCGCTGGCCGCCGCGTTGCCGGCGCGGACCCTGGGCGGCGGCGCGCTGGAACGTATCGCCGCGGGCATGGCCCGGCGGCTGGACGAGGCGGCGGCCGAGGTGCCGGCGGTTCGGCCGTACGCGGGCGCGCTGCGGGCCGCGTTCGACGACCTGGCCAAGATGGGCGCGGGCGGCGTGGCGGGCGGCGACGTCGTCGCCCAGCGCATCCACGGCGACCTGCACCTGGGGCAGGCGCTGCGCCGGGCCGACGGCGCGTGGGTGCTGATCGACTTCGAGGGCGAGCCGGCACGGCCGCTGGCCGAGCGCCGCAGGCCGGCGCCGCCGGTCCAGGACGTGGCCGGAATGCTGCGGTCGTTCGACTACGCCGCCCACCACAGCGGGAACGGCCCCTGGGCGGACCGGCACCGGGACGCCTTCTGCTCCGGCTACGCGGAGGTCGCCGGTCTGGACCCGCGGGACCAGCCCGTCCTGATACGGGCCTTCGAGACCGACAAGGCGGTGTACGAGGCGCGGTACGAGGCACGGCACCGCCCCGCGTGGCTCCCCATCCCCCTCTCCGCCCTGGCCCGCCTGGCGAGCACCCCGTGACCCCCGGAGTGGTTCCGGGTGCCACGACCTGCGCCCACGCGGCGCGGCCATCGACCCACCGGCCGTGCGACGGCCGTATGCCCTGCCCCGCAGATGGTGCCCCGTCAGGGGCGCGGGGAACTGCGCGACCAGCCACCGCGGCACCGCGCGTCGTCACCGGCCCAAAGGGGCAGATCCGTCCGCCCCGGACCACCGGCCCGTGGTGGGCTGAGCGCGCAGTTCCCCGCGCCCCTACGGGGCACGCCCTGCCCCGCTGGGCACCGTCGCCATCGGCCTCCGCGCACCGGCCCGCACGGG
>WRCZ01000353.1 GCA_009783685.1 Actinomycetes bacterium | reverse complement strand
TGAGGACGCTCCGGACGTGGCCGACGCGGGCGACGTCGATCCGGTGGGGGACGGGGTCGCCGACGTCGGGCACGGCGACGCGGTCGGCGTGGGTGTCGGCGTGGGCGTATGCGTGGGTGTCGGCGTGGGCGTCCGGGTGGGTGACGCGGTCGGTGTCCGCGTCGGGGTGGGCGTGCTCGTGGGGGAGGCGGTGGTGGGCGTCACGCAGGGCGTCGGCGAGGCGCCGGCGCTTGCCGTGCCCGACGGATGCGGGGACGCGGACGCCGTGGCGCCCGGGCTCTTGGCGGGCGTCGTCGCGGTGCCCCCGCTCGTTCCCCCGCTTGTTCCCCCGTTGGTTCCCCCGGCCGGGGGCTTCGCGCCCCCGCTGCCGCCCGACCCGGAGCCCGAACCGCCGGACGTCGAGCCACCGGACCCTGAACCGCCGCCCACCGGGGTCGTGTTGTGGGCCCGGACGGTGTCGGGTGAGAACGTGGGCCGGCCCTCGGTACCGGCGATGTTCGTCGCACCGAAGATCCACAGGTCGACGCTGCCGGGCTTGGGGTGGTAGCTCATCGCCCCCAACTGGCTGTACGACCAGGAGTTCTGGCCCGGATCTGCGTGCCAGTACGACCAGTACGCGGTCGCCGGCGTCGTCAGCACGCACGCCTCGTCCTTGGACGTCGGGTACTGCTTGCCCCCCTGGTAACCGGCGTAGCCGATCCGGCAGATGAAGGCCGGGCCGTCGTGCTGGGTTCCGGTGGTCTGCCAACCGCCCTGGTTCAGCAGGGTGTAGCCGGTGGTGGGAGTGGTGCCGCAGGAGCGCAGCAGCGGACCGCCCCAGCGGCTGAAGTCGACCGCGAGGATCACGCCGGAGCTGGTCGTGCACTGGCCGATGGGCAGCGGCGTGGCCGCCGCGGGCGAGGCCCCCGCCGCCACGGCGGCGAGGACCAGCGCCCAGACGGCGGCCAGGCAGGCGGCGGTGCGCCGCACGGAGCGGATCACCGGTGGCCTCCGCTCCCGTGCACGCCCCTGCGCCGCACGCTGACGAGGACCGCGCCGGACATGGCGAGGAGCAGCGCCAGGCAGGCCGCGAGGAGCACGTTGCTGCCGGTGGAAGCCAGCGCGCCGCTGTCCGAGCCGGTGCCGCCGGTGCCGCCCGACGAGTCGCCGCCGGAGCCGCTCGACCCTCCGGAGCCGGTGGACCCGCCGCTCGTCCCGCCGGAACTCCCGCCCGGCGCCGGGGTGATCGGGGCGAGCGCGTGGGTGAGCGTGGTCAGCGGCGTACCGGCGAGCGCGGGCACGGCCTGGGTGGACGACCGCAGGTCGGACGTCCCTGCCGCGTCGGTGATGCGGAAGCCGCCGTCCTCGTTCTGCACCGAACGCAGGAACTGCTGGCCGCTGCGGGCCTGTTCGGGCCGGACCTTGTCGGTGGCGAGCAGTGCCTGGACCGCGAGCGCGGTGGAGTTGCTGCTGACGCCGGCCGCGCCCTGGTAACCGCCGCTCTTCTGCTGCGCCTTGACCAGGTAGGCGCGGGCGCCGGCGATGGCGTCGGCATGACCGGGCACCAGGGGCAGCGCCTGCAGCGCGTAGCCGGTCGTGTCGACGTCGGAAGCGCAGTCGGCACCCGCGGCGATCAGCGTCGAGGAGAACCCGCCGTCGGTGCACTGGAGTTGCAGCAGCCGGGTGACGGTGGCGGCCGGCGGCTCCTGCCCGGCCCGGGCCAGGGCGAGGACGCCGAGGGACTGGGAGACGGTGGAGTACGCCTGGCTGAAGTCGCCGGGCGCGGTGCAGCTGCCGTCGTCGGCGGCCGCGGTGCACACGTGCCCGGTGAGCGTGCTGATCAGGTCGAACCCGCCGAAGTGGTTCGGGTCCTGGCCCATGACCTCGGCCAGCAGGGCGAGTTTGGCGGTCGCCCCGCTGTACGGGCCCGGGTAGGCGGAGGTGCCCGCCGGGTCGGCGTACTCGGCGACGTGGCCGGCCAGGTACGCGGTCGCCTTCGTCAGCGCCTCGTCCTGGCCGCCGGTGGAGGCGAGCGCCAGGGCGAGGTCCGCGGTCAGGCCGTAGTCCGGGCCGTAGGAGTTGGACAGGTGGTCGTCGCCGCCGAGCTGCTTCACCAGGTAGGCGGCGCCCGCCTTCGCGGCCTTCTGGTCGGCCAGGTCGCGCAGCAGCGTGCCGAACGACGTGCCGGTCGCGCCGCTGGTGGCCTGGGTGGACGCGCGGACGTCCGACTTCGTCTGGTCGGTGCCGGCGGCCACCTTGAACCCGCCGTCGTCGTTCTGCTGGTCGGCCAGGAAGGCGCGGGCCTTGGCGATCCGCGGCGCGTACGTCGCCGCGTCCAGGCTCAGGCCCTGGATCGCGAGGGCGGTCGTGTTGACCGAGTCGCCCGCGGTGCCGGGGAATCCGCCGTCCGCGAGCTGCTTGCCCGCGATCCACGCGGCGGCCTTGGCCACGGCCTTCGCGGCCGCGTCACCGGGCACCAGGTCGAGCGCCATCATGGCCATGGCCGTGCTGTCGATGTCCTGGTCGCCGGTCGCCGGGATGAGGCTCGGCCAGGCGCCGGAGGCGTCCTGCAGGCCCTCCAGGTAGGCGACCGGACCGGCCGCCTGCGCCGAGTCGCCCGCGCGGAGCTGGGCGATGACGCCGAGGGACTGGGAGAACACCGAGGTGGCGTAAGCGTAGTTGTCCTTGGCGGCGCAGCCGCCGGAGGCGTCCGCCTTGGCACAGACCGTGCCGTCCAGCGCCGCGATCAGGTCGTGGCCGCCGAAGGACCGCGGGTCGTTGCCGGTGACCTCGGCCGCGACGGCCTCCTTGGCGAGCGAGCCGCCCTGGGCGTACACGGTGCCGATCAGGGTCCAGTCGTCGATGCCGCGGCCGGTGCCGTCCTTGCCGTGCTGCAGGAAGTCCGTCACGTTCGCGAGGGTGTCGTCCGCGCCGCCGGCGGCCGCGAGTGCGAACACGCCGTCGATGGTCAGGCCGAAGTCCGCGAACCCGGTGCGGTCGCCGCCGGGCGTGGACTCGTAGTAGTGGCCGTCCTCCAGGTTGTCGCCCTTGATCAGGTAGGCGACAGCCTTGGCCAGGTCGGGCGTCGCGCCGGCCGGGGTCGTCGGACCGCCGGAGGGGGTGGTGGGCGCGGTGGTGGGGGGCGTCGTCGGCGCGGTGGTCGGCGGCGTGGTGGTCGGCTCGGTCGGGGTCAGCGGGTGGCTGAGGCTGCCGAGGTCGGTGCCCGCGGCGGCCGGCGTCGCCGCCGTCGAGGCGTACAGGTCGGGGTCGGCGCCGCCGGAACCGTCGGGAGCGAAGCCGCCCGCCGCGGTCTGCCGGGCCGCCAGCCAGCTCCGCGCCCAGGTGGCCTGGTCGGCCTTGCCGGCGACGGCGAGCGCCTGGGCCGCCGACGCGGTGGTCCCGGTGTCGCCGGAGGAGGCGCCGTCGTACGGCAGGTAGCCGCCGTCCGCGGACTGCTGCCCGGCCAGGTACGCCGCGGCCTTGCCGACGACGGCGGACGTGCCGGACACATGGCTGAGCGCGACGACGGCGTCCGCGGTCGCGCCGGGGTCGGAGGTGCACCGCCCGCCGGGCGACAGCATGGAGCCGGAGAAGCCGCCGTCCGCGCACTGCATCCCGGTCAGCCGGCCGACAGCGGAGGCCGGCGGCGTCACGCCGCCGCGGGCCAGCGCGAGCAGCGCCAGGGCCTGGGTGTTCGGCGAGAAGGCGCCGTAGAAGTCGCCGGCCGCGGTGCAGTTGCCGAGGCTTCCGGCGGCGGTGCAGACGTGGTCGGTCAGGTCCGCGAGCAGGTCGTGCCCGCCGACCTCGGCCGGGTCGCCACCGAGGATCTCGGTGAGCAGGGCCAGGTTGGCGGCGGCGCCCGGGCTGGGCACGGTCACCGAGGCGTCGGGCAGCAGGTAGTCGTCCACGTGGGCGGCCAGGTAGTCGTCGATCGCCTTCAGCGTGGCGTCCTCGCCGCCCGCGGCGGCCAGCGCGAGGGCGGTGTTCGCGGTCGCGTTCCAGTCCGTGCCGAAGCCGTCGAAGACGTGGTCGCCGTCGGTGAGTTGGCCCTTCAACCAGGTGGCCGCCGCCGCGAGGTCCGCGGTCCTGGCGGGCGGCGTCGTCGGGGGAGTCGTGGGCGGTGTGGTGGGAGGCGTCGTCTGTCCGCCCTCGGCGCGCACCGAGTCGGGGGTGAACGAGGGGCCGCCGGTGGTGCCGCCGACGTCGGTGCGGCCGAAGACCCACGCCTCGACCTCCCCGTCCTTCGGACGGTCGCTCAGCGCGCCGAGCGGGCTGTACGTCCAGGTGTCCTGACCGGCGGGGGCGATCCAGAACGACCAGTAGGCGTCCGCCGGGGGCGTCAGCACGCACGGCTCGTCCGCCGACGTCGGGTACTGCGTGCCGCCGTCGAAGTCGCCGTTGCCGATGCGGCAGATGAAGCCGGGACCGTCGTGGACCGTGCCGGTGGTGGTGAACCCGGCGTTGTGCAGCAGGTTCATGCCCGTCGTCGGGTGGGCGTCGCAGCCGCGCACCACCGGCCCGTTCCAGTGCGCGAAGTCCACCGCGACGATCGCCCCGGCCGTCGGCGTGCAGTCACCGATCGGGTCCGCCTGCGCGGTCCCGGCCAGCGAGACCAGGCCGGCCGCCAGCGTGCCGGCGACCATCGCGGCAGCGGTGGACAGGACGACGACGCGCGGCTGTCTGCGACGGCGGCGCGGGACGAGACGAAGCACAGGTGCCCCCCGGTTCGGCCGGCGAGGAGGCGGGCCGCGGAGGAGCGGGCGGCCGCCCAGGGGGGCGCCGACCGGGTCGTCCGTGCCGTAGTCCTCGACGGCGATCGTGACTTGCTGTTCAGCGCAGGTGGTCCGGCTCGCCCGCCTCGCGGAGGGCCTACGGTTGCGGGTCAGCGCCGGACTTGGACCGGCTTCCCCTGGCTGCTGAATCGGAAATACGTTTCATGGCACCACGCCGGAGGCTGTGACGTCAACGTCGCGCACAGTTGCCTTGGCCACGGCCGGCCGCCCTTCTGCCCGGCACCCGTTCCGGCCTATCCTCCCGGTGTCGCCGCGTGGGGGAACCCGGTCGAAGTCCGGGGCTGACGCGCAACGGTGGGGACGGACCGGGGGTCCGTCCGAGCCCGAACACCCGCCCGGCGGTGCAACACCTGCGGAAGCCTGACCACGCGATCGGGCGGCGACCGCCTCGGCTCGGGGTGGTCCACGGGGCCCTGCGGGCACGGGGCGTGCGGCGCCCCTACCCAAGGAGCCCCTTCCCATGAGTGTGCGCACTCCCGCGCGCAAGTCCCGCACGGCCGCACTCGCACTGCCGCTGGCCGCCGGAGCCCTGCTGTTCACCGCGGCGGTTCCCGCCGGCGCGACCTCCACCGCCGCGCAGATCACCGCCTCCACCGACGCCGGTGTCGCCTACCTGAAGACCCTGCAGGCCGCCGACGGCTCCTACGCCGGCAGCGGCCTGTCCAACGAGTGGGCGTTCAGCGCCTTCGCGGCCGCAGGCACCGCGGCCGCGGACGTCTTCCCCGGCACCGACACGAGCAAGGACGCCAGGACCGTCTACCGCGCCCTGCTCGCCACCGCCGCCTGGCCGTCCGGCTCGCCGGTCGTCACCGACTACGAGCGCGGCACGCTGAACGCCTACGCCGCCGGCATCGACCCGGCCCGCGTCGGCACCGGCCGCAACCTGATCGCCGACATCGCCTCCTACTGGCAGACCTCCTCGCCCGGCTACTTCGGCCCGCCCGCCAACTTCAACGGCACCGTCTTCGGACTCCTGGCCCTCGCGGGGGCGAAGACCCAGAGCGGTGTCCAGCGCGTCCCGCAGGCCCTGCTCGACACGTCCGTCGCCGCGGTCCGCGCCAACGAGCACGACGACGGCGGCTGGAACTACTCCCAGGCCGCCGGCGACCCCACCCAGCTGGCCACCGCGAGCGACATCGACATGACCGGCGCCACCCTGGCCTCGCTGTGCTCCGCGGGTGTGCCGGCCAGTGACCCGGCCGTGGTCGCGGGCAAGAACTTCCTCAAGGGCAAACTGACCAGCGCCACCGGCGGGTTCGACTCGATGTTCGGAGCCAACACCGACTCCAACGCCTGGGCCGCCTCCGGACTGAACGCCTGCGGCATCAACGCACAGGGCACCGACTTCACCACCACCGCGCGCAAGACGCCCGTCGACTTCCTGATCGCCCAGCAGCTCGCCTCCGGCGGCGGCTTCCGCTACCTGCCCACCGACACCGGCCCCTCCGCCTACTCCTCCATCGACGCCGTCCGGGCGCTGGCCGGCGGCGGCTTCACCGCGACCCCGCCCGCCCCGGTCACCGCCGGCGCGCCCACGTGGGTCGCCACCACCGGCTTCACCAGCGGCGCCACCAGCACGCTCGCGCTCGTCGTGGACGACGGCACCGGCGCGCTCAAGGTCTGCTCCGTCCCGGTCACGCCGACCGGCAGCACGACGACGCTCGGCGCCGTCCTCGACGCCGCGGCGACGTCCGCCGCGCCCGCCGGCTGCGTGACGTCGGCGACCCCGTCGAGCGGCACCGGCACCGTCACCGGCCTCAACGGCACCGCCAACTCCGGTACCACGACCTGGAAGTCCTCGATCGACGGCGCCGCCGCGGCGACCGCGTCCCGCGGCACGACCGTCCATCTCGGCGACACGGTGTACCTGCACTACAGCAGCTGACGGGCCGGCTCACCGGAATCCTGACGCCTTGTGGCCGCGACCGGCGCCAGGCCGTGGGCGCCGGCTCGGTCCGGCGGCCGTGGAGGGGGTCGCCGGACCGTCGGGGGCCCGAAATGGACCGGGTCTCAACCGCAGCCGACGCCGAAGGAGTTGGCGCCGGAGGCGGCGGTGGGGCTGGTGGACACCGTC
>WRCZ01000352.1 GCA_009783685.1 Actinomycetes bacterium | reverse complement strand
CTGGGCCGGGGGCGGTTCGTGGGCGGAGGGAGGGGCCGGCGGGGTCTCCTGCTCGGGGGCGGGAGCCGGCTCCGGGAAGGTGGGCGGCGCGGACCAGACGTCCCACGGACGGGAGTCGGCGGCCGGCTCGGCGGCGGGAGCCTCCGGGGGCGGGCCGAAGGTGGGCGGCGCGGACCACGGGTCCCAGTGCGCCTGCTCCTCGTTCCGCCCGGCGGCGCTTTCCTGCTCCCGCGCCCCGGCCTCGCCGGGTTCAGCCAGCCCGCCGGCCTCGTCGGCGCCGTCGACCCGTCCGAACTCGTCGACCCTGTCGTCCCGTTCGAACTCCTCGGCCCCGCCGGACCTTCCGGAGCCCCGGACCCGGCCCGACCCGCGAGCCTCGGCGACGTCGCCGCCGACCTCGCCCGACCCGCGAGATCCCCGGACCCGGCCCGACCCTCCGGCCTCACTAGCCCTGTCCGCCTTGCCGAACCCCCCGGACCTCCCAGGTCCGTTCGGACCGGCGAACCCGTACGCCCCGCCGCCCTGCTCGCGCCGCGGCAGCGGCTCGTCCGGCGCGACGGGCTCCCGGCGCCCGTCCGGTCGGCGCGGCGGTTCCGCGTCCGCGAGCCCGTCCGGTGCGGCGGCCGGGCCACCGGCTCCGTACGGAGACGTGGAAGCAGCCGGCGCCTCGGGCGCGTCGAACCGCTCCCCTGCCTGCGGGGGCACCCCCGTCGGAGGTGGTCCACCGTCCGGCGGCCGGGCCGCGTCCGGTGCGGCTTCGGGATCCCGCGGCGCGGGCGGCGCGTTGCGGGTGGGCCGCGGCCACGAGGGAGGCGGAGGCGGCGGGGTGGGCCGGCGCAGCCGCATCGTCTCGGTCCGCGGCGGAGGCGGCGGCGACACCGCGTCGATGGCGGTGTCGAAATGCTCGTCGATCGACCGGCCGTTCCCGCCTCGGGCGGCTCCCGGCGCGGGCGAGGCGGCGTCCTTTGCGTCCTCGTCGTACAACTGCCGCCACCAGTCGTCTTCTTGACTGCGATGCGGGTCGCCCTGCTGGCTCATGCCCTTATTGTCCACCGGACGGCGCGTCAGGAAACGCGAAACGCCGGGGCCGGCCCCCGCCCCCACAGCCAGGGGCCGCCCGGTGTCGGCTCCGCGTGCTGAGCGCCACGTGCAGGCCGTGTCGTGCGGAGCCGGTGCCGTTCACACTGGCACGGCGGACCGCCGGGAGGAGAAGATGACCGCGGCGGGAAACCGCCGTGGCTCCTTTCCGCCACCCGGCGTACATATGATCACGCCGCCACGAGTGAACACGCAGGCGAACGTAGCTGAGGGGGGAACGATCGGTGCTCAGTGCCATCGGTCTGGACGACGCGCAGGAGGGTGCGTACCGCGCGCTGGTCGGCGTGGGCGCGGCGGACGCCGGTGACCTGGCCAACCGGCTCGGCCTCACCGAGGACGACACCGCGCGGCTGCTGCGCCGGCTGGAGGTGCACGGTCTGGTCGCCCAGTCGTCGGCCCGGCCCGGCCGGTGGGTGGCCGCACCGCCGGCCGTCGCGCTGTCCGCGCTGCTCACCCGGCAGCGGCACGCCCTGGAGCAGGCGGAGCTGGCCGTGGCGGTGCTGGCCGAGGAGTTCCGGGCGGAGGCCACCGAGCCCGCGGTGCACGACCTGCTGGAGGTGGTGACCGGGGCCAACGCGGTCGCGCAGCGCTTCCTGCAGCTCCAGTTCGGCGCGGAGTCCGAGGTGTGCGCGCTGGTGACGGACAAGCCGATGGCGGTCAGCGGCCTGGAGAACGAGGCGGAGGAGGACGCGGCCGGACGCGGGGTGACGTTCCGGGTGGTCCTGGAACGCGACGTGATCACCCATCCCAACAGCATCACCGAGCTGTCCGCCGCGCTGGGCCGCGACGAGCAGGTGCGGGTGGTCGACCGGGTGCCGACCAAGCTCGTGGTCGCCGACCGCTCGGTGGCGATGGTGCCGCTGACGCGGCGCGCCGCGCAGCCGGCCGCGCTGGTGGTGCACGCCAGCGGCCTGCTGGAGTCGCTGATGGGCCTGTTCGAGGGGGTGTGGCGGCAGGCGATGCCGCTGCGGCTGGGCGCGCCCGGCGTCTTCACCGAGGAGCCGCCCGAGGCTCCCGACGACACCGACCTGCAGATCCTCTCGCTGCTGCTGGCGGGGCTGACCGACGCCTCGGCGGCCAAGCAACTGGACCTGGGCCTGCGGACCGTGCAGCGCCGGGTCAAGCGGCTGATGGAGATCGCCGACGTGACGACCCGGCTGCAACTGGGCTGGCAGGCATACGAGCGCGGCTGGGTGGCCCGGGACCACCCGTGACGGTACGGGACGGAAAAGCCCGGCACCACCCGTGACCGTGCGGGACGGAAAAGCCAGGGACCAGACACCCGTGACGGTGCGGGACGGAGAGGCGCGTCGCACCGCTCCGGGCGGCCGGGCGACGGCCGTGACCGGGGTGCCGGGCCGCCCGGGATCACCCGTGATGCGGCGAGTGCCCCCTGCGTGCCGCCGGCTCGTATAACGCCCCGGTCCCGAACACCTCCGCCGGGCGGCGGACCGGACCGGATTCGGGCAGGGTGGCCTTCATGGGGACCGCACAGGAGTGCCTGATCGGCGCGGTGATGCTGCTCGGCCTCGTCGGCGTGTCGGCCCCCGGCGTACCGGGCACGTTGCTGGTCTGGGCGGCGCTGCTGTGGTGGGCGACGCTGCGTCACACCGGTCTGACCTGGGGCGTCCTCGCCGCGGCGACGGGGGTGCTGGCCCTGGGGCAGGTGGTGGTGTGGCTGATGCCGTCCCGCCGGATCCGCGACTCCGGGGTGAGCTGGCGGAACGTGATCACCGCGGGCGCCTGGGGCATCGCGGGGTTCTTCGTGGTGCCGGTGGTCGGCGGGGTGCTCGGCTTCGTCGGCTCGCTGTACGCGCGCGAGCGGGTGCGGCTGGGCGGCGGCCACCGCACGGCGTGGGCCGCGACCCGCCGGGCCATGCGGGCGGTCGGCGGGTCGGTGCTGGTCGAGTTGATGGCGTGCCTGCTGGTGACGGGCGCGTGGCTGGGCGCGGTGATCGCCGGCTGACCTCCGGCCCGGGGTGAGCCGCGACGCCTCGCGGACCAGCAGGGCGGACCGGCCGGGCGGCGTCCGGCGCGGCGTCCCGGGGCGGCGTCCCGGCGCGGCGTCCCGGACGCGGCGATGACCGTCCGAGCCGCCCGGCCGGGTCTCAGTCGTCGATGCCCCACCCGAAGATCTTGTACGGCCGGATCCTGATCAGCTGCTCGCTGAGGTAGGACCCGTACTCGTGCGGCCCCTCCACCTGCTCGGCGACGCCGCGGATCTCCACGCCGCGCACCTTCCACGGGTCGACCGAGGCCACGTCGTCCACGACCAGCGACACGTACGGGTTGCCTCCGACGTTCCGCCATTTGCGCGAGGCGCCCATCTGCCAGCCGCCGATGTCCACGCCGCCGTCGTCGCGGAGGAAGAAGCCCACCGGATTGGCCTGCGGGCGCCCGTCCCGGTCGACCGTGGCCAGCCGGCCGAGGCGCTGCCCGCGCAGGTAGGCCAGTTCGGCCTCGGTCAGCACGGTGCGCCGTGGCGCGCCGTGCCCCCTGCCCGCCGCCCGGTTCCGCTCGCCGCCTGGAGTGCCGTCTGTCGTCGTCATGTCCTCAGCCTCACACCGGGCGCGGGCCGCGGCATCGGGCGCCGGAACCAGACGGCGGGGCGGACGGGACCGGGCCGCTGGTCGTAGGACCCGCCCGGACGGCAGGGGCACGAGGTGCGGCAGGTGCGCGGGAACCGCGAAATCAGGTCAGAGAGCGCTCTCACCAACGGCCCCGTGACCGGATACGCTGTGCCTGTCGAGAAATTGGCGCCTGAATTTCTGTTATCCGCGCGCGAAGGAGCCCTCCGTTGTCCGACCCGAGCCTCGCGCCCCGTCCCACTCTGGAGGCCGTCGCCGCGCGGGCCGGCGTCTCGCGGGCGACCGCGTCCCGGGTGGTCAACGGCAGCGAGGGGGTGCGCGCACCGCTGGCGGAGCGGGTGCGGCGCGCGGTCGACGAGCTGGGCTACGTGCCGAACCAGGCGGCCCGCACGCTGGTGACCCGGCGCAACGACGCCATCGCCGTGGTCGTCGCGGAGCCGGAGACCCGCTTCTTCTCCGACCCGTTCCTGACCCAGCAGGTGCGTGGCATCAGCAAGGAACTGACCACGCACGACAACCAGTTGGTGCTGCTGCTCACCGAGGGCGCGGCGGACTACGAGCGGGTGGGCCGCTATCTGGCCGGCGGCCACGTGGACGGCGCGCTGCTCTTCTCGCTGCACGACGACGACACCCTGCCGGCGCTCGCCCGCCGGGCCGGGGTGCCGACGGTGATCGGCGGCCGGCCCGGCTGGTCCGACGCGGACACCCTGTACGTGGACTGCGACAACCGCGGTGGCGCGCGGGAGGCGGTGGGTCATCTGCTGGGCCTCGGGCGGCGCCGGATCGCGCACATCGCCGGCCCGCTGGACCAGACCGCCTCGGTCGACCGGCGCGACGGCTTCGTCGACGCGCTGCCGGACGCGGACCCGACGATGATCGCCGAGGGCGACTTCACCCCGGAGGGCGGCGCGCGGGCGATGACGGAGCTGCTGGAGCGCTGCCCGGACCTGGACGGGGTGTTCGCGGCGTCCGACGTGATGGCGTCCGGCGCGCTGCGGGTGCTGCGGACGCACGGGCGCCGAGTGCCGGAGGACGTCGCGGTGGTGGGCTTCGACGACATCGTCTCGGTCGCGGAGTGGACCGACCCGCCGCTGACCACGATCCGCCAGGACATCGAGGAGATGGGCCGGATGATGGCCCGTCTGCTGCTGAGCCGGGTGGCGCCCGGGGCGGAACCGCAGGACGGCGCCCCGCTGTCCTCGATCATCACGCCGACCCGGCTGGTGGTACGGGCCTCCGCCTGAGCGCGATCCGCGGTGACGGACCCTCACATTCGGCCCCGATACCGGCATCTCGCCGTCGCATGATCCGACATCCGCACCCCCGCGCCAGGTTGGAAACGGCAGGCAAAGGGAAGGTCACGGTCAGGAAGCGAACGTGAGGGTGCGGTGAAGGCCGCGCGGATGCGAGGAGGTTTCGACATGGCCTACAGCGTGATTCTCGGAATCGTGATCGTCGCGCTCGTGGTTGCCTGCGTCGTGGGGTCGTTCTGGAGTGCCGGCAGCCCGATCGCGGTCCGGCGACGCCAGGGACGGCGAGGCGGCGCCGGGTGAACCGGCCGAGCCGGACGAGCGGGTCGGGCCGGACGAGCGGAAAAGGCCGCCGGACGGCGGCAGTTGGGGCCGCCGGGCCGCGGGGCCCGGCGGCCGGCCGTCAGTAGACGCGGCGGTGGCCGCCACCACCACCGCGCTTGCGCTCGTACATCTCGCGCCCCGCTGCGGAGCGCTGCTTCCACTCGCGCCGCATTTCCGCGCGCAGCCGCTGGTCGGTACGGGAGGCGATCCAGGCGTTCTCCCGGAGCAACTTGCGGTAGCTGTCCAGCCGCCGGTGCGGCAGGGTGCCGTCCTCCAGCGCGGCCAGCACCGCGCAGCCCGGCTCCGACTGGTGGGAGCAGTCCTGGAACCGGCAGTCCGCGGCGAGTTCCTCGATCTCCGAGAAGACCTGGGCGACCCCGGACTCGGCGTCCCACAGCCCGACGCCGCGCAGGCCGGGCGTGTCGATGAGGACGCCTCCGTCCGGCAGCGGCAGCAGGTCGCGGGTCGTGGTGGTGTGCCGGCCCTTGCCGTCGGCGTCCCGGATGGCCTGCACCTCCTGCGCCTCCCGGCCCGTCAGGGCGTTGGTCAGCGTGGACTTGCCGGCGCCGGACTGGCCGAGGAGCACCGAGGTGCCGCCGCCGAGCACGTCCGCGAGCACGTCGAGCCCTTCGCCGGTGGCCGCGGAGGCCACCACCACCTGCACGCCGGGCGCCGCGGTCTCCGCGTCGGCCAGCAGGTAGGTGACGTCGGGCACCAGGTCGGCCTTGGTGAGCACGACCAGCGGCTCGGCGCCGCTCTCCCAGGCCAGCGACAGGAACCGCTCCAGCCGGCCGAGGTCCAGCTCGGCCGCCAGCGACACGCAGACGACCGCGTGGTCGACGTTGGCCGCCAGGACCTGGCCCTCGGACCGCTTGGAGGACGTCGAGCGGACGAACTGGCTGCGGCGCGGCAGCAGGGACCGGACGAACCGGGGGTCCGCGCCGGCCGGATCGACCGCCGCCCAGTCCCCGGTGCACACGACGCGCATCGGGTCGTGCGGCATCACGAACGCGGTGTCCGCCCGCACCGGCCCGTCCGGGGTGAACAGGTCGCACGCGTTGCGGTCCACCCGCACCACCCGCCCGGGCACCAGGCCCTGAGCGGCGAACGGGGCGAACTCCGCCTCCCACACGTCGTCCCAGCCGAACGGGACGAGCGCGTGCGAGGAGGTGTCACGAAAAGAGAAAGACAAGGGGAAACCCTTCACAAGGGTGGCCCCGGCATCCGCGCGAACGGCGCGGCACGAAGGTGAGAGTGAGGTCAGCCGGAGACCACGGGGGTGAACGACACGAGCGTCTGGTTGCGGGCAGTACCCATCACAAAGACAGCCATCGGGTCACACCTCCCTGATCAGTCGACAGCCGACGCGCGCAGCCGTGCGGCTGCGAACACCGGAACCATAACGCGCGGGTCCGGCACCCGCCACCCGTTTTTCGCCGCCCTCCCGGCACCCCGCCGGCACGGGCCGCACCGGCCACGCGGGGCGGACGCACGGCCCCGGCCGGCCGGGAAAAATCCCGGCATCGGCTTCGGCTGCTGCGGTACGGTCCGCCGGTGACCGATGAAGACGGGTACTTCGGAGAACG
>WRCZ01000351.1 GCA_009783685.1 Actinomycetes bacterium | reverse complement strand
TCGGCGACCGCTACGTGCTGGAGTCGATGAAGGAGCACGGCTACGCGCTCGGCGGCGAGCAGTCCGGGCACGTCATCGTGCTCGACCACGCCACCACCGGCGATGGCACGCTGACCGGCCTGCTGCTGGCGGCGCGGGTGGCCGCCACCAAGCGCCCGCTGGCCGAACTGGCCTCCGTGATGGACCGGTTGCCGCAGGTGCTGATCAACGTTCCGGACGTCGACAAGAGCCGGGTGGCGAGCAGCCCCGAGCTGACCGCCGCGGTCGCCGAGGCGGAGGCCGAGCTGGGCTCCACCGGCCGGGTGCTGCTGCGGCCCTCCGGCACCGAGCCGCTGGTGCGGGTCATGGTCGAGGCGGCCGACATCGACCACGCCCGCGCGGTGGCGGGCCGCCTGGCCGACGTCGTGAAGTCCGCCCTGGGCTGAGCCCCGCCCGGGCTCACGCCCCGCGGCGCTGCCTCGCCCAGAACCACTGCTGGGCGAGCAGCGTCACGGTGCCGGCGAGCACGATGCCGGCCAGGTTGACGGCGAGCTGCGCGGTCGAGCCCCGCAGCTCGTGCCAGTTGGAGTAGCTGAGCGCCAGTGCGGCGTAGGCGGCGGCCGGCACCGTCGTCACCGAGATCGCCACGCCCACCAGGGCACCGGACTTCGCCGAGGTCAGCGACAGGATCCCGGCCACGCCGGCGAGCAGCGCCACCACGAACGAGTCCCAGGTCGGCTGCCAGATGAACCCGGTCGCCGGGTGCGGGGCGTTGAAGCGCGCCTGGGTGAACAGCCCGAAGACGTCCATCAGGCCGCTGAACGCGCCGGTCAGCAGCACCGCCACCAGGAAGCCGACGGTCAGCGCGATGAGGGAGCGCAGCAGCAGCCGGCGGTCGCGCCGCACCGCCGACGTGCACACCCCGGCCAGCGGCCCGAACTCCGGGCCGACCACCATCGCGCCGACGATGAGGATCGCGCTGTCCAGCATCACGCCGTAGGCGGCGAGCATGGTGGCCACGGTCAGGAACGCCAGATAGGTGAACGTGAGCGTGGACTCCTCGTGGGTCTCCTCGACCAGCGACTCCCACAGCACCGCGTCGGCGCCCTCGCCGGGGGCCGCCGCCTCGGCGCGGTCGGCGCTCCCGGACAGGGTCAGGTCGATGTTCTCGACGTCGATCGCACCGGTGTCGGCGACCCCGCGCGAGCGCAGCTCGGCCAGCAGCCCGTCGGCGGCCTCCCGTGCCACGTCGCAGGTGAGCACGTCGCCCGGCGGGTCGAGCGCGGCGCCCCTGAGCACGGTGAGATGGGTGGCGCCGACGGTGTCCCTGACCAGTCCGGTGATGGCGTCGGTGCGGTCGGACGGCACGATCATCCGCAGATGCAGCACGCGGCAGATTCCCCTTCAGAGTTTGCGCAGCGACAGCCGCTGCACCTTGTGCTGCGGGCCCTTGCGCAGGACCAGGGTGGCCCGGCCGCGGGTCGGCAGCACGTTCTGCACCAGGTTGGGACGGTTGATGGTGCGCCACATCAGGCGCGCGTAGTCGAGCGCCTCGTCCTCCGGTACCTGGGTGTACTTGCGGAAGTAGGAGTCGGGGTCCTGGAACGCGGTCCGCCGCAGCTTGCGGAACCGGCCCAGGTACCACTGCTCGATGTCCTCGGTCCGCGCGTCCACGTAGACGCTGAAGTCGAAGTAGTCGGCGAGGGCGATGCGGGTGCGGCCGTCGCTGCCGGGCAGCGCGGGCTGGAGCACGTTCAGGCCCTCGACGATCAGGATGTCGGGGCGGCGCACCACCAGCCGCTCGTCCGGCACGATGTCGTAGATCAGGTGCGAGTACACCGGGGCGCTGACCTCGGGCCGGCCGGCCTTGACGTCCGCGACGAAGCGGGTCAGCGCCCGCCGGTCGTAGGACTCGGGGAAGCCCTTGCGGGACATCAGGCCGCGCCGGTGCAGTTCGGCGTTGGGCAGCAGGAAGCCGTCGGTGGTGACCAGTTCGACCCGCGGGTGCTCCGGCCAGCGGGCCAGCAGCGCCTGGAGCAGCCGGGCGGTGGTGGACTTGCCGACCGCGACGCTGCCGGCCACCCCGATGACGAACGGCGTGCCGGGCTGCGCGCCCTCGCCGAGGAAGGTGTTGAGGGCGCCGCGCAGGCCGCTGTGCGCGCCGACGTACAGGTTGAGCAGCCGGGACAGCGGCAGGTAGACGTCGACCACCTCGTCGAGGTCCACCACGTCCCCGAGGCCGCGCAGCCGCTCGACCTCCTCCGCGGTCAGCGGCAGCGGCGTGCGGTCGCGCAGCGCGCTCCACTGCTCCCGGGTCAGGTCGACGTAGGGGCTCGCGGGTGCGGTGGCGGTGGTGGTGGGCACGGGCCTCATTGTCCTGTGCCGGGGCCCGGCTTTCCCGCCGGGGAACGGGTGGTCTGCGTCACTGGCCGTCCGTCAGGTCCCCGGGCCCCGGGGCGCGGCAGGTCGTAAGCTGGCGCCCATGTGCGGCATCGTGGGGTACGTCGGCGGGCAGTGCGCCCTGGACGTCGTGATGGCCGGGCTGGAACGCCTGGAGTACCGCGGGTACGACTCGGCCGGCGTCGCGGTGCTGGCCGACGGCGGCCTGGCGGTCGCCAAGCGGGCCGGCAAGCTGGCGAACCTGCGCGAGGAGCTGGCCCGGCAGCCGCTGCCGGACGGCCGTACCGGCATCGGGCACACCCGCTGGGCCACGCACGGCGCGCCCACCGACGGCAACGCCCACCCGCACCTGGACAACGCCGGGCGGGTCGCGGTCGTCCACAACGGCATCATCGAGAACTTCGCCGAGCTGCGCGCCGAACTCGCCGACCGCGGCCACGACCTGGGCTCGGAGACCGACACCGAGGTCGTCGGCCACCTGCTCGCCGAGCAGTTCTCCTCGTGCGGCGACCTCGCCGAGGCCATGCGCCAGGTGTGCGTCCGGCTCGACGGCGCGTTCACCCTCGTCGCGGTGCACGCCGACGCCCCCGAGGTGGTGGTCGGCGCCCGCCGCAACTCACCGCTGGTGGTCGGTGTCGGGCAGGGCGAGAACTTCCTCGCCTCCGACGTGTCGGCGTTCATCGCGCACACCCGCGAGGCCGTGGAGCTCGGCCAGGACCAGGTGGTGGAGCTGCGCCGGGAGGGCATCACCGTCACCGGCTTCGACGGCAGCCCCGCCGAGATCCGGCCCTACCACGTCGACTGGGACGTGTCGGCCGCCGAGAAGGGCGGCTACGACTACTTCATGCTCAAGGAGATCGCCGAGCAGCCGCGGGCGGTCGCCGACACCCTGCTCGGCCGGATCGACGCGGCCGGCCGGCTCACCCTGGACGAGGTCCGCATCCCCGACACGGTGCTGCGCGAGGTCCAGAAGATCGTCATCGTCGCCTGCGGCACGGCCTTCCACGCCGGGATGATCGCCAAGTACGCCATCGAGCACTGGACGCGGGTGCCCTGCGAGGTGGAGCTGGCCAGCGAGTTCCGCTACCGCGACCCGATCCTGGACCGGCGCACCCTGGTCATCGCGGTCAGCCAGTCGGGCGAGACGATGGACACCCTGATGGCGCTGCGGCACGCGCGCGAGCAGGGCGCCCAGGTGCTGGCGGTGTGCAACACCAACGGCTCGACCATCCCGCGCGAGTCCGACGCGGTGCTCTACACCCGGGCCGGGCCGGAGGTCGCGGTCGCCTCCACCAAGGCGTTCCTGACGCAGCTGGTGGCGTGCTACCTGGTCGCCCTGTGGTTCGGCCAGGCCCGCGGCACGCAGTGGGGCGACGAGGTGCAGGCGGTGGTCCGCGAACTCGCCGACATCGCCGGCAAGGTCGAGCAGGTGCTCACCACGATGGAGCCGGTCCGCAAGCTGGCCCGCTCGCTGAGCGACCGCAACACCGTGCTGTTCCTCGGCCGGCACGTGGGCTACCCGGTGGCGCTGGAGGGCGCGCTGAAGCTCAAGGAACTGGCGTACATGCACGCCGAGGGGTTCGCCGCGGGCGAGCTGAAGCACGGGCCGATCGCGCTCGTCGAGGAGGGCGTGCCGGTCGTCGTGGTCGTGCCGTCGCCGCGCGGCCGGTCGGTGCTGCACGACAAGATGGTGTCCAACATCCAGGAGATCAGGGCGCGCGGCGCCCGCACGATCGTCATCGCCGAGGAGGGCGACGAGGCCGTCGTCCCGTACGCCGACCACCTGGTGTGGGTGCCGCAGACGCCGGTGCTGCTGCAGCCGCTGGTGACCACGGTGCCGCTCCAGGTGTTCGCCTGCGAGCTGGCGACGGCGCGCGGCAACGAGGTGGACCAGCCGCGGAACCTGGCCAAGTCGGTGACCGTCGAGTGATCGTCGGGGTCGGCATCGACGTCGCCGAGATCGACCGCTTCCAGGCCGCGCTGGACCGCACTCCCGGCATGGCCGAGCGGCTGTTCACCGCCACCGAACTGCGGCTGCCCTCGGGCGAGCCGCGCGGCATCGCCTCGCTCGCGGCCCGGTTCGCGGCGAAGGAGGCACTCGCCAAGTCCCTGGGCGCCCCGCCCGGCCTGCACTGGCTCGACGCCGAGGTCACCACCTCCGACGACGGCCGCCCCCACCTCACCGTCAAGGGCACCGTCGCCGCCCGCGCCGAAACCCTCGGCGTCCGCCACTGGCACGTCTCCCTCAGCCACGACGCGGGCGTCGCCTCAGCCGTCGTCATCGCCGAGGGCTGACGCGCGAGCTCCTGGAGTGGGCGGCTGAGGCACGAGGCCGTCCGCCCCAGCGTGGGGGGTGTGGGCTCACGCGCGCGTGGCCGGCCGCGGCACGAGGCCGTCCGCGGAGGGAGTAAGGAGAAAGCCTGAGTGGCGGTGCGGCGGGGTGAACTCCCGGGAGGCGTGGGAGCGTGGGGAGGGTGGTGTTCGCGGGTGCGGGCGCGGTGACGGCGGGAGGCAGCAGATGAGGTACGGGCACACCGTGGCGACCGTGCGGGCGGCGGAGGGCGCCCTGATGGCGCGGCTGCCGGAGGGCGCGCTGATGCAGCGGGCCGCGGCCGGACTCGCCGCGGTCTGCGCCGACGCGCTCGGCCGGGTCTACGGCGCCCGTGTCGCGGTCCTCACCGGCAGCGGCTCCAACGGCGGCGACGCGCTGTACGCCGGGGCGCGCCTGGCCCGGCGCGGCGCGCAGGTCACCGCGGTCCTGCTGGCCCCGGACCGCACCCACGCGGAGGGCCTTGCCGCGCTGCGCGCCGCCGGCGGGCGGGCCGCCACCGCCGAGGAGGGACCCGCGGTGATCGGCCGCGCCGACCTCGTGCTGGACGGCATCACCGGCATCGGCGGCAAGGGCGGGCTGCGGCCCGAGGCCGTACGGCTGGCCGAGGCGGCGCACGCGGCCCGCGCGGGGGTGGTCGCCGTCGACCTGCCCAGCGGCGTCGACGCCGACACCGGCGAGGTGCAGGGCGATGCCGTCCACGCCGACATCACCGTCACCTTCGGCACGTACAAGCTGGGCCTGCTGGTCGATCCCGCGGCCGCCCTGGCCGGCGCCCTGCGGCTGATCGACATCGGGCTCGGCGGCGACCTCGGCGCGCCCGCGCTGGAGGCGCTGCAGCACGCGGACGTCGCGGCGCTGCTGCCGCGGCCGACGGGGGAGAGCGACAAGTACCGGCGGGGCGTCATCGGCATCGCCGCGGGCTCCGAGCGCTACCCGGGCGCGGCCGTGCTCGCCGTCTCCGGGGCGCTGCGGGCCGGCGCGGGGGCGGTGCGGTACGTGGGCCCCGGCGGCGACGCGGTGCTCGCCGCGCACCCGGAGACCCTGGTGTCCACGGGATCCCCGCACGCCGCGGGCCGCGTCCAGGCGTGGGTCGTCGGGCCCGGCCTCGGCGACTCGTCGGAGGCCCGCACCGCCGTCGAGCAGGTGCTGGCCTCGGACGTGCCGGTGCTCGTCGACGCGGACGGACTGCGGCTGATCGGCGCCGACGCGGTGCGGGAGCGGCGGGCGCCGACCGTGCTGACCCCGCACGCGGGAGAGGCGGCGGCGCTGCTCGGGACCGCCCGCGAGGAGGTCGAGGCGCGGCGGCTGGACGCGGTGCGGAAGCTGGCGGGGACGTTCGGGGCGACGGTGCTGCTCAAGGGGTCCACCACGCTGGTGGCCGACCCCGATCCGGAGCGGCCGGTGCGGGTCAACGCGACCGGCACGCCGTGGCTGGCGACGGCCGGCAGCGGCGACGTGCTGTCCGGGCTCACCGGCTCCCTGCTGGCCGCGGGACTCGCCCCGCTGGACGCGGCGTCCGCCGGCGCCTACCTGCACGGGCTCGCGGCCCGGCTGGTCGAGGGCCCGCTGTCCGCGCTCGACGTGGCCGCGGCCCTGCCCGCCGCCTGGCGCAACGTCCTTTCGTGACGCAGTACTTGGGGCCGGTCCCGGTCCTGGTCCGGATCGCCCCCCCGGGGTCGGTCTGGCCTCCGGTCCGGGTCCGGTCTGGCCCCCCGGCCTGGTGACGGTCCGGCCCCGGCCCCGGCCCTGGTTCGGCCCGGTCCTGGCCTGTGCGCGTGGTGGCCGCTGCACACCGCGACGCCGGCGACGCCCGCCCTGACGCCGCGGCCGCGGTCCGCCAGGACGCCGACCCCCACGGCGCCCCGGGCCCGGCCTCCCACCGCGCGCCGGGCGGGCGCGCGAAATGGGCCGTCGACCCCGACGACGAGCCGGCGCCTGCCCGGGCCACGCGCCCGGCCTCCGGTTCGTCCCGGCGACTGTTCGGCCCCCGGGTCCGGTCTGGCCCTCCGGCCCCGGTCTGGCCCCCCGGCCCCGGTTCGGCCCCCGGCCCCGGCTCGCCCCCCGGCCCCGGCCCCGGTCTGGCCCCCGGTTCGGTTCGGCGCCCCGGCTCGGTTCGGCCCTGCCCCGGTTCGGCCCCCGGCCCTGGCTCGGTTC
>WRCZ01000350.1 GCA_009783685.1 Actinomycetes bacterium | reverse complement strand
CGCCAGAGCAGGCTGCGTCCGCCCGGTGCGCTGGTACGTGAACCAGTACCGGGTCGTGGTGTGGCTGTATCTGGCCAGGGAGGTCGCCGAGTTCGCCGCGGAGAACCGCGGTGTGCTCGCCGGGCGGCTGCCCGCCGCGCTGCGGGAGGCCGCGGACGGCACCGACCGGCGCGCCCGCGGCTGGCGGGCCCGCCGCACCCAGCAGTTGGTGCGGGACGCCGCGGACGCCTGGGAGGAGGCGGCGGTGTGGGCCGCGCTGCTCGGTCCTGAGATCACCGCGGAGGCGGTCCCCGATCCCAACGAGCGGGCCCAACTGCAAAGGCTACGGGCGGCGCTGCCCCCGGGACGGCCGGGGCGGGCGACGCCGGAGCAGCTCAGGTCGATCACCACGGCCGACGCGCCCGACGAGATCGCGGCCGGCCTGGTCGCACTGGCCGAGGCCCTGGGCCGGGCCCGCACCGGGCACCCCGTGCCCCGCCCTTCGCCACTCGAAGTGGAGGCCGCGGGTCCTGCGGAAGCCGTCGGAGCAGCGGCGGGCACGCGAGGGCCGGGCACAGCCCGTGGCCCAGGGCACGCGCCCGTACCGGCGTACGTGCCGGGTGCGGCGTCTGGTCCGGACCCGGACCCGGACCCGGGCCCGGACCCGGACCCCGATCCGGCACCGGGGGCCGTCGCCGGGCCGGTGGCCGCTGCCTCGCCTATGCGCCGGGGGCTGCGCAGGCTGCTGGGGCGGCGGTCACCGGGCGGCCCGGTGCGTTCCGATCAGAGTTCGCCGACGTCCGTCAGCCGGATCACCGCGCGGCCCTCCTCGTCGGAGGCCGCCAGGTCGACCTCGGCGGAAATGCCCCAGCCGTGATCGCCGGCCGGATCGGCGAAGGTCTGCCGGACCCGCCACAGGCCGTGCGCCGGATCCTCCTCGATCTGCAGCAGCTTCGGGCCGCGCGCGTCAGGGCCCGTGCCCAGGTCGTCGTACTCGTCCCAGTACGCGTCCATGGCGTCCGCCCAGGCGTCCGCGTCCCAGCCGGCGTCCGCGTCGAGCTCGCCCAGTTCCGCGTACTTCTCCAGCGCGGCCAGCTCGACGCGGCGGAAGAGGGCGTTGCGCACCAGTACCCGGAAGGCACGGGCGTTGGAGGTGACCGGCTTGACCTGGTCGGCCCGCTCGGCGGCCTCCTCGGCGCTCTCCTCCTCGGGGTTGGCCAGCTGCTCCCACTCGTCGAGCAGGCTGGAGTCGACCTGCCGGACCAGCTCGCCCAGCCAGGCCGTCAGGTCCTGGAAGTCCTCGGACTTCAGGTCGTCGGGCACCGTGTGCTCCAGCGCCTTGTAGGCGCCGGCCAGATAGCGCAGCACGATCCCCTCGGTCCTGGCCAGCTCGTAGTACGAGACGAACTCCGAGAAGGTCATGGCGCGTTCGTACATGTCCCGCACCACGGACTTCGGCGACAGCGGATGGTCGCCGACCCACGGGTGGCTCTTGCGGTACAGCCCGTAGGCGTGCAGCAGCAGCTCCTCCAGCGGCTTGGGGTAGGAGATGTCCTGGAGCCGCTCCATGCGCTCCTCGTACTCGACCCCGTCGGCCTTCATCGCGGCGACCGCGTCCCCGCGGGCCCGGTTCTGCTGCGCGGCGAGGATCTGCCGCGGGTCGTCGAGCGTGGACTCCACCACGGACACCATGTCCAGCGCGTAGGAGGGGGAGTCGGGGTCGAGCAGGTCGAAGGAGGCCAGCGCGAAGGTCGACAGCGGCTGGTTCAGCGCGAAGTCCTGCTGCAGGTCGACGGTCAGCCGGACGATCCGGCCCTCGGCGTCCGGCTCGTCGAGGCGCTCCACCACGCCGCCGTCCAGCAGCGAGCGGTAGATGGCGATGGCGCGGCGGATGTGGCGCAGCTGGGAGCGGCGGTCCTCGTGGTTGTCCTCCAGCAGCCGGCGCATCGCGTCGAAGGCGTTGCCCGGCCGGGCGATCACCGACAGCAGCATGGCGTGGGTGACGCGGAAGCGGGAGGTCAGCGGTTCCGGCTCGGAGCCGATCAGCTTCTCGAAGGTGTTCTCCGACCAGTTGACGAAGCCCTCGGGCGCCTTCTTGCGGACCACCTTGCGGCGCTTCTTCGGATCGTCGCCGGCCTTGGCCAGCGCCCGCTCGTTCTCGACGACGTGCTCGGGGGCCTGCGCCACCACGAAGCCGGCGGTGTCGAAGCCGGCCCGCCCGGCCCGTCCGGCGATCTGGTGGAACTCGCGGGCCCGCAGCACCCGCACCCGCTGCCCGTCGTACTTGGTCAGCGCGGTGAACAGCACCGTGCGGATGGGGACGTTGACGCCCACCCCCAGGGTGTCGGTGCCGCAGATCACCTTCAGCAGCCCGGCCTGGGCGAGTTTCTCCACCAGCCGCCGGTACTTCGGCAGCATCCCCGCGTGGTGCACGCCGATGCCGTGCCGCACGAATCGCGACAGATTGCGGCCGAAGGAGGTGGTGAAGCGGAAGTTGCCGATGACGTCGGCGATGGCGTCCTTCTCCGCCCGGGTGCACATGTTGATGCTCATCAGCGCCTGCGCCCGCTCCACGGCGGCGGCCTGGGTGAAGTGCACGATGTAGACGGGGGACTGCCGGGTCTCCAGCAGCTCGGTGAGGGTCTCGGTCATCGTCGTCGTCCGGTACTCGTAGCTCAGCGGCACCGGCCGGGTCGCGGACCGGACGACCGCGGTGGGCCGCCCGGTGCGCCGCGTCAGGTCCTCCTCGAACCGGGAGACGTCACCGAGCGTGGCCGACATCAGCAGGAACTGCGCCTGCGGCAGCTCCAGCAGCGGGATCTGCCAGGCCCACCCGCGATCCGGCTCGGCATAGAAGTGGAACTCGTCCATGACGACCTGGCCGACGTCCGCGTTCCTGCCGTCGCGCAGCGCGATCGACGCCAGCACCTCCGCGGTGCAGCAGATCACCGGCGCGTCCGGGTTCACCGACGCGTCGCCGGTGAGCATGCCGACGTTCTCGGTGCCGAAGAGCTTGCACAGGTCGAAGAACTTCTCCGAGACCAGCGCCTTGATCGGCGCGGTGTAGAAGGTGACGTCGTCCCGGGCCAGCGCGGCGAAGTGCGCACCCGCCGCGACCAGGCTCTTTCCCGACCCGGTCGGGGTGGACAGGATCACGTTCGCGCCCGAGACCACCTCGATCAGCGCCTCCTCCTGGGCCGGGTACAGGGTGATGCCCTGCCCCTCGGCCCACGTCGAGAAGGCTTCGAAGAGGGCATCGGGGTCGGCGTCGGAAGGCAGCTGATCGATAAGGGTCACCCCTCCATCTTGCCCGCCCCCGGCCGCGGCGGCGGAACCGGACGACGAGGACCGTGATCACCAACGGTAGGGTGTGCGCTCAACGATGCGTCAACTCCGCCTCAGGACGGCGGAATAGGGGGGCTGAGCACCACCATGATGGGACCTGCGCACTCACTGTCCGGAGCGGCTGCCTGGATGGGTGCCGGAGCCGTGGCCGCGGGAGTCGGCCACCCGATGCCCTGGCCGACACTCGTGGTCGGTGCGCTGATCAGTTCGGGGGCGGCGCTCGCCCCGGACCTGGACCACCACGCCGCGACGATCTCCCATTCCTTCGGGCCGCTGTCGAAGGCCGCGTGCAAGATCATCGACGGCATCGCGCACGCCACGTACAACGCGACCCGCGGCAGGCACGACCCGCGCCGCACCGGCGGGCACCGCACGCTGACCCACACCGCGGTGTGGGCCGCGCTGATCGGCACCGGATGCTCGGCGGCGGCGGTCTACGGCGGGCGCTGGGCGGTGCTGGCCATCCTCTTCGTCCACATGGTGCTGGCGGTGGAGGGCCTGCTGTGGCGGGCGGCCAGGGCATCGAGCCACGTCATCGTGTGGCTGCTCGGCGGCTTCAGCGCCTGGGTGCTCGCCGAGGTGCTGGACGACCCGGGCAACGGCAAGGCGTGGCTGTTCACCCAGCCCGGCCAGCACTACATGTGGATCGGCCTGCCCATCATCCTCGGCGCGCTGGTGCACTGCCTGGGCGACGCGATCACCGTCTCGGGCTGCCCCCTCCTGTGGCCGATCCCGATAGCCAGCAAGCGCTGGTACCCGCTGGGGCCGCCGAAGTTCATGCGGTTCCGGGCCGGCAGCTGGGTCGAGCTGAAGGTGCTGACGCCGGCGTTCTTCATCATCGGCGGGGCGAGCGCGCTCGGCGCGCTGGGCATCCTGGGCTGAGGCCCCGCGACCCGGTCCGCACCCGCGGGCCCGGACCGGGGGAGCGGGACCGGTGGCGGCCCGGCGGACGGCTACCCGTGCCAGGACCGCCACAGCGCCGCGTACGCGCCGTCGGCGGCGACCAGCTGGTGGTGGCTGCCCAGCTCGCTGATCCGGCCGTCCTCGACCACCGCGATCACGTCCGCGTCGTGCGCGGTGTGCAGGCGGTGGGCGATGGCGACCACGGTCCGGCCGTCCAGCACCCGCGACAGCGAGCGTTCCAGGTGGCGGGCGGCCCGTGGGTCGAGCAGCGAGGTGGCCTCGTCCAGCACCAGGGTGTGCGGGTCGGCCAGCACCAGCCGGGCCAGCGCGAGCTGCTGCGCCTGGGCCGGGGTCAGCACCGAGCCGCCGGAACCCACCTCGGTGTCGAGCCCGCCGTCCAGAGCGCGCGCCCAGCCGTCGGCGTCGACCGCGGCCAGCGCCGCCCAGAGCTCGTCGTCGGTCGCCCCGGCGCGGGCCAGCCGCAGGTTGTCCCGCAGCGAGCCGACGAACACATGGTGTTCCTGGTTGACCAGGGCCACGTGCGAGCGGACCCGCTCGGCGGGCATCCGGGCCAGCTCCGCGCCGCCGAGCGTCACCTCGCCCACCCGCGGCGCGTAGATGCCGGCCAGCAGCCGCCCCAGCGTGGACTTGCCCGCACCCGACGGGCCGACCAGCGCCAGCCGGGTCCCCGGGGCGACGCTGAGCGTCACGTCGTGCAGCACGTCGCTGCCCGCGCGGTAGCCGAACCGCACCTTGTCCGCGGCCACGTGCCGGCCGTCCGGGGCGAGGGACGCGTCCCCGTCGTCCTCGGCGACCTCGCGCACCCCCACCAGGCGGGCCAGCGACACCTGCGCCACCTGCAGCTCGTCGTACCAGCGCAGGATCAGGTTCACCGGGTCCACGAGCATCTGCGCGTACAGCGCGCCGGTGGTCAGCTCGCCGGCGGTGACCCAGCCGTTGAGGGCCATGGCGCCGCCGATCATCAGCACGGCGGCCAGGATCACCGTGTGGGTCAGGTTGATCACCGGGAACAGCACGCTGCGCAGCCACATCGTGTACCGCTCCCACGCCACCCACTGCCGGATGCGCAGCCGCGACAGCTCCTCGCGGCGGTCGCCCAGGCCGTGCGCCTCGATGGTGCGGCCGGCGTCCACCGACTCGGCGAGCACCGCCGCGACCGCCGCGTACCCGGCGGCCTCCGAGCGGTACGCCTGCGGCGCCCGCCGGAAGTACCAGCGGCAGCCGGCCACCAGCAGCGGCACCGCGACCAGCACGGCCAGTGCCAGCGGCGGCGCGGTGAAGGTCAGCGCGCCCAGCAGCAGCACCGCCCACACAACGGCGATCACCAGCTGCGGCACCGCCTCCCGCATCGCGTTGGACAGCCGGTCCACGTCCGTGGTGATCCGCGACAGCAGATCGCCGGTGCCGGCCCTTTCCAGCACGCCGGGCGGCAGCCCCACCGAGCGGACCAGGAAGTCCTCGCGCAGGTCGGCCAGCATCCGCTCGCCGAGCACCGCGCCGCGCAGCTGCTCCAGCCGCACGAAGAACGCCTGCACGACCAGCGCGGCCAGGAACAGCCAGACGATCGGGCCGAGCCGGATGTCCCGGTGCCCGGTCGACAGGTCCTGCACCATGCCGCCGAGCAGGTACGGACCGACCATGGACGCGACCACGGCGACGGTGTTGGCGCCCATCAGCAGCCCGAAGTCCCGCCGGTGCCGCCGGACCAGGTCGCGCACGTAGGCGCGGACCGTGGCCGGCGACCCCACCGGCAGGGTGGTGCTCTGCTGCGGCGCGGCCGGGTCGTACTCCGGCGGTCGCACGCCGATCATGCGGACTCCTCCATCGGTGGGGCGGTACGGGCGCCGGGCGCGGCCGGCCCCGGCTGCGGCGGCACGGCGGCGGCCGCCTCCGCCTCGGTCTCGCGGGTCACCACGGCCCGGTAGCGGGGGTGGGTGTGCAGCAGGTCCAGGTGGCGGCCGCCGGCCGCCGCCCTGCCCTCGTCGACGAACACCACGTGGTCGGCCCGGTCCAGCACCAGCGGGCTGGAGGTGAGCACCACCGTGGTGCGCCCGGCCCTGATCTCGTGCAGGCCGCGGGCGATCCGCGCCTCGGTGTGGGCGTCGACCGCCGACGTCGGCTCGTCCAGGACCAGCACCTCGGGGTCGGTGACCAGCGAGCGGGCCAGCGCCAGGCGCTGGCGCTGGCCGCCGGACAGCGAGCGGCCCCGCTCGGTGATCCGCGCCCGCATCGGGTCGCCGGTCTCCGCGTCGGGGCCGGCAAGGGACTGCACGAGGGCGTCGAGCACGTCCTGGCACTGGGCCGCGGCGAGGGCGGCGCCGGCCTCCACCCGGCCCGAGGAGGGCACGTCGAGCAGCTCGGTGAGGGTGCCGGACAGCAGCACCGGGTCCTTGTCCTGGACCAGCACCGTGTGCCTGGCCGCGGCCAGCGGCAGGGCGTCGAGCGGCTGCCCGCCGAGTTCGGCGGACGCCTCGCCGTCGCCGGCCTGCGGGCTGTGGCCGCCCAGCCGGTCCGCGAGCCGGCCGGCCGCGTCCGGGTCGCCGCAGACCACGGCCGTCAGCAGCCCGGCGGGTGCGGTCAACCCCGTGACGGGGTCGTGGAGTTCACGGGGTCCACCGG
>WRCZ01000349.1 GCA_009783685.1 Actinomycetes bacterium | reverse complement strand
GTCCCTTCCCGCGGTCTGAGGGCCCGGGTCAGGAGCCCGGGCAGGTGAGCCGGCGGGCGGCGTCGCGGACGAGGCGTCGACGACGCACCCGAAGGTGGTGGCCCGGCTGCGAGGCGCCGACGCACTCGTGCCCGTCCACCGGCAGGGTGTCGGAGCTGCCGGTGAAGGAGCTGAACGCGTCTCAACTCCGCCCGGCGGACACGCCCCCGGACGGGAGCGAGTGGCCTCGCGGGCAGGCGTCACTCGTCGGCCCCGTAGGTCCCGTACTCCGGAAGCCCGGTCGATTCGAAGGTGTGCACCGACAGGCCGCCGGGCGTCGTCCGGTGGGCGGCGAGCCGCAGGCCGGCCGGTGCGCCGCCGTCGGGGAACAGGCGCCGGCCCTGGCCCACCACGACCGGGGCGATCACCAGCCGGAAGGTGTCGACCAGCCCGGCGGCCAGCAGGGACTGGGCCAGCTGCGCGCTGCCGTGGATCTGCAATTCCCGGCCGGGCTGCCGCTTGAGCTCGGCGACCTGAGCGGGCACGTCGCCGGACAGGATCGTGGTCGGATCCCACTCGGCCCGTGTCAGGCTGCGGGACGCCACGAACTTGGGCAGGCCGTTGAGGATGCGGGCGCCGGGGTGGTCGGTCATCTTCGGCCAGTCCCGCGCGAAGTTCTCATAGGTGCGGCGGCCGAACAGGAACGCGTCCGCCTCAGCGAGCCAGACGCCGGCCAGCCGCTCGAACTCCTCGTCCAGGTGCGGCACGAACCAGCCGCCCGCGGTGAACCCGTCGCTGGTGTCCTCCTCCGGGGACCCCGGCCCCTGGGAGACACCGTCGAGCGTCAGGAACTCCTGCACCACCAGCTTCATCGCACACCACTCCCACTCGGGCCTGTCTCGCTCGGGCCGGGACGACCGGTTCCGCGGGAACGCGATCGTCCCCACTCCTTCGACAGCGTGGCGCGCCGGAACTCATCGGTCAGGCACGCCGCCGCCCCCGTGCGGCCTCGTGAGGCTCCCCAGCAGCGCGGGGCCGCCACGCTGACCGCTCCCGGGAGGGTGATCGGTTCCCCGACCTGCCCCTGGTCGACGCCCAGGCCGTACGGCGACAACCCGGAGTGTCACGCCCGGAATCGGCCCTCTCCCCGCCCGAAGTCACCGCACGTCCGGGAGCCCGGCCGGCGGCCGGGCTCCCGTCGAGTGTCGACCGTGTCGCGACTCGGATCTCGCACGTGTCCCCGGAGGGGTACCGCCTACAGGCGCTCGCCGCCGGTGGCGTCGATGATCTGGCCCGTGATCCACCGGGCGTCGTCGGAGGCGAGAAGGGCGACGACGTCGCCGACGTCGGCGGTTCCGCCCATGCGGCGGAGGGCGCGCTGCGCGACGACGCCGGCGGCGGCCTCGGGGTTGCCGCGCAACCAGTCGGCGTTCATGTCGGTGTCGGTGGTGCCGGGGCGGATGGCGTTGACGGTGATGCCGCGGGGGCCGAGGTGCTGGGCGAGCGGGAGCGTGAGGGCTTCGAGGGCTCCCTTGGTCATGGTGTATCCGATGATGCCGGGGATGGGGACGCGGGTGGCGCCCGAGGAGACGTTCACCACGCGTCCGCCGTCGGCCAGGCGCGGCAGGGCGGCCTGGATGATCAGGAACGGCGCGGTGGCGTTGATCTGCTGCTGGCGGATGAAGTCCTCGGTGGCGGTCTCCTCGATGACGGCGTTCACGACGATCCCGGCGTTGTTCACCAGCACCCGCACCGGCGCGTCGCGCAGCGCGCCCGCGGCCTCGTCGTAGGCGGCCCAGAACGCGGTGCCGGTGTCGGGTTCGGCCAGGTCGGCGGCGAAGGAGAACGCCGTGCCGCCGGCCGCGGTGATCTTCCCGACGACGTCGGCCGCGGCGGCCGAGTCCCGGCCGTAGTGCACGGCGACGGTGTACCCGTCCGCGCCGAGACGGGTGGCGATGGCCGCCCCGATGCCGCGGCTGGCGCCGGTGACAACAGCGATGCCGTCGGACGTGGAGGCGTCGAGCGCGCCGGTGTCGCGCAGGTCGGTGTCAGACATGATGCCTTTCCTTCGCCCGGGATCGGGCGGTACGGGGTGCTCTGCTGATGACGTGCGACGGTCCCGCGCTCTGGTCGCGGCGGCTGTCGCGTAGGGGGGAACCCTCGACTCCCCGACTTCTATTCCGACCGGAACAGAAGTCGTCGCGTCGGCGACGCGGGCCGTGCCGCGCCCTTCGACCCACCCTGACGTCACCCTGCGTGATCGACCGGCCGTTCCCCGATGGGCTCGTGGTGAAGGGACGAGTACGCTGCCCGTATGGCTGGTTCGCGGAGCGTCGTCATGGGTCGGCCCCGGGAATTCGACATCGACGAGGCGCTTGAGCGCGCCATGCAGGTGTTCTGGGAGCGGGGTTACGAAGGCGTCAGCCTCACCGATCTGACGAAGGCCATGGGCATCACGAAGCCAAGCCTGTACGCGGCCTTCGGCGACAAGAAGGAGCTGTTCCGCAGAGCTCTGGAGCGCTACACCGAGGGCCCGGCCGACTACGGGACGCGCGCCCTGGAGGAGCCGACCGCACGAGGTGTGGCCGAGGCGGTCCTCCGCGGAGCGGTCCGGACCACGACGCGTCCCGGCTGCCCCGCGGGATGCCTGGGCGTGCAGGTCGCGCTGGCGTCGAGCGAAGCGGGGCGGCCCGCGCACGAGATGCTGGTCGAGTGGCGGAACGATGCGGCCCTGCGCCTCGAGGAGCGTTTCCGGCGGGCCGTCGACGAGGGCGACCTGCCGCACGACGCCGACCCCCGACGGCTCGCCCGGTATCTCATGACGGTGACGTTCGGCATCGCCGTCCAGGCCGCCAGCGGCCTCGGCCGGGACGAACTCCAGGACATCGCCGACACGGCGCTGGAGAGCTGGCTGCCGGACCGGAAGAACTCCAGTCCCCGTTCCCCATAGGGCAGTTCAAGGGCCGGGTCAGCGCCCACCGGGACACCCCACCGGACGCTGACCCCGCCGACAGGTGGGCGGCTGCGGTCAGTTGGGGGCGACCGGGGAGCGGGTGGCGTCGGGGAGGCCGTCGCCGGTCCCGTCCGTGCCCGGTGCGGGGCGGAGCGGCGGGTGGTCGGCCCAGCCGCCCTCGGGGAGGACCGCGCACTCGCGCCACCACCAGTCGTCCGGCTGCGGGTCGGCCGGTTCGAAGGGACGGCCGACCCGCGGGGTGGCGATCGCGGCGCCGTGCGCCCGGGCCGCGGCGACGGTGCCCTCGGCGGGGTCGGACCAGGCGTGCGGCGCGAGGTTGAAGGTGCCCCAGTGGATCGGCAGCATGACGCCCGCCGGGGTGCCGCCGGACAGGTCGACGTGGGCCTGCATGCCCTCGGCCGGTGTCATGTGGATGTCGGGCCAGTGCTCGGAGTAGGCGCCGATCTGGATCATCGTGGCGTCGAACGGGCCGTGCTGGGCGCCGATGTCGGCGAAGCCGGGGAAGTAGCCGGTGTCGCCGCTGTGGTAGACGCGGTGGGTGCCGTCGGTGACGACCCAGGACGCCCACAGCGTCTGCTGGCGGCCGCGCAGGCCGCGCCCGCAGAAGTGCCGGGCGGGGGTGGCGGTCAGGGTGAGACCGGCGACCTCGGTGGACTCGTTCCAGTCCAGCTCGCGCAGCCGCTCCGGGGGGACGCCCCAGTACTCCAGGTGGCTGCCGACGCCCAGCGGAACGGCGAACACCACGTCGCTGCGCACCAGCGCCTTGATCGTGGGCATGTCCAGGTGGTCGTAGTGGTCGTGCGAGATGACGACGACGTCGAGGCCGGTCAGCGACTCCACCGGCACCGGGGCGGCGTGCACGCGCCGCGGCCCGACGAAGGAGAAGGGGGAGCAGCGCTCGCCCCACACGGGGTCGAACAGCACCCGCCGGTCGCCGATCTCGGCGAGCACCGACGAGTGGCCCATCCACGTGAGGCGCAGTCCCGAGGCGGCCGGCCGGGCGAGGTCGGCGAGCGTGGTGGGGTGCACCGGGACGGGACGGGCGGGCTTGCGGGCGAGCCGGGCCTGCTTGCGCATGGTCGCAGGAAGCGACTTGATCAGGCCGCCGCTGGGCACGCTGCGGGCGCCCACCGGGTTCACGAAGGCGCCGTCGGCGTAGTGGGGTGAGGACAGGATGCGTTCCAGCCGCGCTCCCGTGGGGTCCGCTCCGAACGGCGCGGGGCGCAGCCGTACGAGGCGGGAGGGCGGTCGGCCTGCGGCGGTCACGAGATCCTCCTGGCGGGGTCGTCCGGGCGTCGGGGTGTCCGCCGCCTTCCAAGGTCCGCCGGTCTCCATTATGCGGTGGCCGCCTCCGGTTCGCGGGGCAGGAAGTCGAGTTCCAGGGCATCGCGCACCGGCCGGTACCCCAGCTTCTCGTAGAGCGCGTTGCTGACCGGGTTGGCCAGGTCGGTCACGAGCAGCACGTCGCTCGCCCCGGCGTCCAGGGCGGCGCGGGAGACCGCGGCGACGACGGCACCGGCGTAGCCGCGGCCGCGGAGGGCCTGCGGGGTGTAGACGGCGACGACGCGGACGGCGCCCGCGGCGGGCACGGTGGAGCCGGCCATCGCGACCGGCTGCCCGTCGGGCAGTTCCCACAGGGTGCGGCCGCCGTGGGCGATGGCGTCGTCGACGGCCTGCCGGCCGCCGGGGAGGACGCCGCCGACGCTCACCGCGAACTCCTGCTGCCAGTGCCACAGCAGGTCGCGGTCGGCGGGGCCGGCGACGCGGGCCGCGCCCGGCGGTGCGGACTCGCGCGGGGTGAGCCCGGCCAGCCGGTGGAAGCGGGTGTTGCGGCGTACGGCGACGGTGTCGCCGGTCTGCGCCCGCCATCCGTCGCCGAAGGCGCGGGCCGCCGCGGCCTCCCCGCGCACGCCGGCCGGGGTGCCGGCCCGGCCCGCCGCGACGGCGGCCGCCCACGCGGCGGGCAGCGCCGCGGCGGCGTCCGGCGGGGCCGCGCTCACCAGCGGCGGGTGCGGCGGGGTCTGCAGGACGGCCGCGGCCACCTCTCCCCCGCCGTCGGGCCGCCAGTGGCCGAACACGGGCGGCTCGGCCCCGTAGGCGTTCGCGCCGCGGCGACGCAGCGTGTCGACCACGGTGAGCAGGACGGAGTTCTCCACGGCGCGGGAGCGCAGGTGGGCGCCGGCCGCGGCGGTGAAACGGTCGAGGTCGTGGTCGAGTGTCCAGCCCATGGCCTCATCCTGTCCCACCGCCGCCCGTGGCCGCATCCGTGTTTTCCCTGCGCCGGCCGAGGCCCCTCAGGGCCGCGGAGCGGCGGGCCCCACGCGGCCGGCCTCAGGCCGTGGCCGTCAACCCCCGGCGGGCCAGCAGCGGTTCGACGTGCGGCGGGCGGCCGAGGACCGTCTCGACGGCGCCCATGGGGTCGACGCTGCCGCCGCGGGAGAGCAGTTCGCGGCGGAAGGTGTCGCCGTTGTCGCGGGTCATCCCGCCGTGCGAGCGGAACCATTCGACGGTGTCGGCGTCCAGCACCTCGCTCCAGATGTAGGAGTAGTAGCCGGCGCTGTACTGGCTGCTGAAGATGTGCGCGAAGTACGTCGTGCGGTACCGGGGCGGGATCGCGGGCAGCGCGAGACCGGCCTCGTGGAGGGCCTTGGCCTCGAAGGCCAGCGGGTCGCCGGGGTCGGTGCCGGCCGGCAGGGTGTGCCAGGCCCAGTCCAGGAGCGTGGCGGCCAGGTACTCCACGGTCGCGAAGCCCTGCCCGAACTGCGCCGCCTCCTTCATCCTCGTGACCACGTCGGCCGGCATCGGCTCGCCGGTGCGGTGGTGCACCGCGTACGCCCCGAGGATCTCGGGCCACAGAGACCACATCTCGTTGACCTGCGAGGGGAACTCGACGAAGTCGCTCGGCACGCTGGTGCCGGAGAAGAACGGGTAGCGCACCGCGGAGAACAGCCCGTGCAGCGCGTGCCCGAACTCGTGGAAGAGCGTGTCGACCTGAGTGAACGTCAGCAGCGTCGGCTCGCCTTCCGCGGGCCGCTCGATGTTGTGGTTGTTGACGACGACGGGCTTGCGGCCCAGCAGGTCGGACTGGTCCACGAGGGCGTTCATCCAGGCGCCGCCGCGCTTGGACTCCCGCGCGTAGAAGTCGGCGAGGAACAGGCCGATGCCCGAGCCGTCGGCGTCGAACACCTCGAAGACGCGGACGTCGGGGTGGTAGCCGGGCAGGTCGTGGCGCTCGCGCAGGGTGATGCCGTAGACCTCGCGGGCGGCGCGGAACACGCCGTCGTGCAGCACCCGTTCGAGCTCGAAGTAGGGGCGCAGGGCGGCGGCGTCGACGTCGTAGCGGGCCTTGCGCACCTTCTCCGACCAGTAGGCCCAGTCCCACGCCTCGACCGGCCGGCCGGCCAGTTCGGTCAGCGCCTCGGCCTCGCGCTGGGCGTTGGCGACGGCCGGCGGGACCAGGCGGGCCAGCAGGTCGGTGACGGCCTGGGTGCTGCCCGCGGTGCGGTCGGCGACCACATAGGCGGCGTGGCTGTCGTAGCCGAGCAGGGCGGCGCGTTCGGCGCGCAGCGTGGCGATGGTGACGGCGAGCGGGCCGTTGGTGTCCTGGGCGCGGTCCAGCGCGGCGGTGAGCAGCCGGCGGCGGACCTCGCGGTCGTCGAGGGAGGCGAGTTCCGGCTGGTTGGAGAAGTTCTTCAGGCTCAGCACCCAGGCGCCGTCGTGGCCGGTGGCGCGGCCGTTCTCGGCGGCGGCCGCGATCGCGTCGGGCGACAGTCCGGACAGCTGCGCGACGTCGTCCAGCACCAGGGCGGCGTCCCGGCTGGCGGCCAGGGTGTTCTGGCCGAAGGCGGTGCAGGCGGCGGCGATCCGGGCGTTGAGGTCCCGCAGCCGCTCCCGGTCGGCGGGCGACAGCCGGGCGCCGGCGCGGACGAAGACGGTGTGGTAGCGCTCCAGCAGGCGCAGCGACTGCGGGTCCAGGCCGAGGGTGTCGCGGGCCTCGT
>WRCZ01000348.1 GCA_009783685.1 Actinomycetes bacterium | reverse complement strand
GCCGGCAGTCCGAGCCGACGGTTGAGCAACCCCGCCAGCGGCCCGCAGCCCTCGGCGGCCGGGGCGGCGAAGGTGTCGTCGTACGCCGAGAACGCGATCAGCGGCGGGTCCTGGGACAGCCACTGCGAAGGCCCCGACCTCTTCAGCTGGAAGTCCACCGGCGCGCTCGCCCCGATGGTGCAGCCCTGCGGCAGCAGCGGGCTCACCAGCCGGAAGCGCAGGCTGAACTGGCCGGTGTAGAAGTCGGATCGGCCGCCGTACTCCGGCGTGATCGCGAGCCTGAGCTGCCGCACCTTGTCGCCTGCCGCGGTGCCGGTCAGCCCGCCCGGAACGGGGGTCGGCGCCGCGTGCATCGCGCCCCACACCTGCCCGTCGGTGCCGTCCGGCATCGGCCCCTCGGCGTGCGTCATGGTGATCGGCGCGAGCGTCACGCTTACCTTGCCCATCGTCAACCGCGGTGCTGCCGTGTGCACTTCGCACCGCCATTGGGCCGGGTCGACCCCGGCGGGGAGGGCCGGGCAGTCCCCGAACCGGTCCGCCGGCTGGGCAACGGCGGGACTGCGACCGGCATCGGCGTACGCGGAACCCGGTGCGGCCACGGTGGCAAGTCCGGCCAGGGCAGCGGCCCCGGCGGCGGCGACCGCAGCACGGCGGGCGAGAGACGGACGGAGGGCGACGGGAGTGAGTTTCACCATGTCCACCAGCCTGCTGACCCTCGCGGCCGCCCACCATCGGTGACTCCCCCGCCTCACCCCTCAGCTGCCCCTGACGTCATGTCAGGGACGAACCCTGGCCCGTCCGGTGGCCGTCATGTGGAGGCCACGCGGACGGGCCGGGCGATCAGGAGGACTCGGGGGAGCCCGGGACGGCGGCGGACGGGGACTGCTCGCGGGCCCGCAGGGTCGCCTCGACGGCCTCCTTGACGCGGGCGTCCTCGCGCTGCCGGGCGCGGGCACGGCTGCGGCGGGAGAGCAGCAGGACGCCCACGACGGCCGCGGCCACGAGGACGACCAGCGCGACCAGCGTCCAGGGAACGGCCCAGCCATGAGTGGTGGCCTTGACCGGCTGGAGCGGGGAGGTGGACCCGGAGGCGTCGGTCAGCAGCGGGGTCAGCGTCACGGTCGCGCTCAGCCGGAATCCGGGCGCCACCCCGTGGACCGGCACCTTCACCTTCCAGGTCTCGCCGGGCAGCAGCGACGGCGGCGCGGCGACGTCCTTCACGTCGGCCTTGAACCAGCCGAAGGGACCGGAGACCGAGACGGCCTGGCGGGCCGACAGGGTGGCGTTGCCGGTGTTGTGGATCGTGTAGCTGACGGTGGCGTCGCCCGTGCCGAACGGGTTGGCGGTGCCGCGGTAGCCGGCGTGCAGGTCCTCGACCCGCAGCCCCGGCCGGAGTTCGCCGCTGACCCGCAGCGCGATCTTGATGCCGAGCCGCCGGTCGACGGTGATGCCCTGGTCGGCGTCGGGCTGCTTGAGCGAGGTGAGGATGCCGCCCACATGGTCGCCCGGCGTCGCGTTGGCGGGGACGGTGACGGTGAAGGGGACGTCGGCGGTCCGGCCGGGCTGGACGACCACGCTGTCGCGGTCGGGGCGGGTCCACGCGCCGACGCCGGTCGACCTCTTGTCCCGTGTGAGCAGGTCGAGTTGGCCGGTGCCGGTGGTGAAGCCGTCGGAGGCGTAGACGGTGAGGGTCAGCGGCTCCTTGCCGTGGTTGGCTACGGTCATCGTGTCCTTGATCGCACCGCCGGGGTTGATGCTGTAGCCGAAGCTGGACCGGTCGGAACCATAGGTGTTGGCGGCCGTCCTGACCGTCCAGCTGACCTCGCCGTCGGCGGCGCGCGCCGGGCCGGTGCCGGGGCCGGCGATCGCGGCGGCGAGAGCCAGGAACAGCGCCAGGGCGACAGTGCGGACGAGTGCGGTGCGGGAGGTGCGGGCGGGGCGTGCGGGGCGTGCGGTGTCGCGGCGCATGGTGGTCGCGGGCATGTCGGGTTCTCCTGGCGCGGTGAGGGCGGGGCGGGCGCCCGAAGGCTCCCGCCCCGCCCAGGTGTCACGGTCGGACCGGCCGTCCGGGTCGGGTTGGTCTGTCCCGGGCGGAACGGCCGCCCGCGGTGCTCCGGCTGCCCGGGCGGAGCAGCCGAGCGCGGTGATTCAACTGCTGAGCAGGGTGGTTCAACTGCTCAGCACGGTGATTCACTTGCTCAGCAGGTTGGTTCAGCTGCTCAGCGCAGTGATTAACCTGCCCAGCACGGTGGTTCAGCTGCTCAGCGCGGTGATCGTGAGCGTGGCCCGGTAGCTGCCCTTCTCGACGCTGTCCGGGATCGTGAGGCTGAGGTCGGCGCCGAGCTTCGCGGTGCCCCGGGTGTGGCCCTGGGCCGCGGAGCCGAGGCCGCGCGAGACCGACAGTCCCTTGCCCTGGTCGGTGTATCCGGAGACGACGGTGTTGCCGGCCTGGGCGCCCGCGCCGCTCTGCAGCACGCGCGGGGACCAGCCGAGGTAGGAGCCGGAGAAGGTCTTGCCGGCGTCCTTGAAGTCGCTCACGCCGGCCGAGATCGACCACGGGGCGAGCGAACGGCGGGTGTCCGACACGGCGATCGGGTTGATCCTGCCGTTGGCCGTGAAGCGGTCGCCGCCCTGCTCGACGGCGGTGCCGAGGTCCACCAGGCCGTTGCGGCCGTCGATCGTCCAACCGAACTCGCCCGGGGCGGCGTTCGGCACGTTGACCTGGATGTCCTGGCCGTCACCGTGGTACGCGTGCACGGTGAAGTCGTCCACGATGGAGCCGACCGGCTGGGCGCTGGTGGTGTTGTTGCACCAGACACCCTTCTCGACCGCCGAGTTCGGGGCCTCGCAGGTGCCGCTGCGGACGTTCTGGACCACCAGCTGGTCGTTGCGCACCTCGACCTTGACGTAGGTGCGGACGTGCTCCTGGTTCTGGACCGAGTTGTACCAGTAGTTCTCGGGGTTCAGCGGGTCGGCTCCGTTGCCGGCGCCGCTCGTGCCGCTGCCGTCCGGCTGCGTGATGTCGTAGTACTTCGAGCCCGAGGCGGAGTTGGCCGTCACGTAGACGACGCCGCCGGGGCCCGGGTACAGCTCGGCCTCGCCGGGCTTCTCGTTCGGGTTGGCCTTCTGGCCGTTCTTGATCTCGTAGCTGCGCGAGTAGCTGTGGTCGTGGCCCTGGAGCACCAGGTCGACGCCGAGCTTGGAGAACGTCGTCGGGAAGTCGACCCGCCGGGCCTTGTTGTCGGAGTCCTTGGCGTGGTCGGCCGGCGAGTAGATGGCGTGGTGGTAGACGAGCACCTTCCACTTGGCCTCGGAGCCGTGCTTGTTGATGACGTCGGTGACGTAGTTGATGTGCGCCGCGTCACCGCCGCCGCCCTGCGAGGTGGCGTAGCTGTTGCTGTTCAGGTCGATGAACAGCACATCCTTGTAGATGTACCAGTAGTCACCGCCCGAGGAGTTGGACGCCGGGTTGCCGTTGGAGTAGTAGGCAGCCGAGTTGTCGGTGTTCGGGGTGCTGAAGTGCTGCTCGTAGGCCTTGCCGCCGACGTCGTGGTTGCCGATGGTGGCCGCCCACGGGTACTGGCGGAGCTTGTCGGGAGCCAGGAAGGAGCTCCACTGGTTCTCGTCGTTGGCGCTCTCGACCTGGTCGCCGCCGGACACCAGCAGTTCGGCGTTCGGGTTGGCCGTCAGCGCGACGTCGAGCGTGTCCTTCCAGCCGGCACCGTCCTCGGCCACGTCCTTGGACGAGCCGATCTGCGGGTCGCCGAAGAACAGGAAGTCGTAGTTGCCTTCGAAGTCCTGCGTCCTGAACGAGTAGGTCGCGGACCAGTTGCCCTCGCTGCCGACGCGGTACGAGTACTGCGTCTGCTCCTTGAGGTTGGTGATCGTCGCGTGGCGGTTGAAGCCGCCGCTGGTGGCGATGTTCGCCGTGCCGGTCGCGGCGAAGCTCGGGGCGTCGGCCGGGAACTCCCCGCCCTTGAGCACGCTGGTCTCGGCGACCTGGAGCTGCTGCGCGGTGTCCGCCGAGGAGTACCAACTCACCGTTCGCTGCGACTCGTTGGCACCGACACCGAGGATCACACCGGTGATCGCGGTGGGTTCCGCGGCACCGGCGGGTGACACCAGGCCGCTGCCCAGCGCCACGGTCAGGCCCAGAAGCGCCGCGGTGGCCCCGGTGGCCACGCGACGCCGCACGGGCCCGGCGGCCCGTGTCGAGGGTCTCACGTTCATCAGTTTCCTGTTCCTTCTGCGTACGGAATGTACTGGAAGTGGGGAACGTCAAGCTGTCAGCGCCCGGTAAACCAGCACTAAATACGTTCTTTGCGATACCTAAACTTTTGTGAGGGCAAAAAAAATCTGCTGTTCACTCAGAGGCCGGACACCCGCTGCGTGAACCACACCAGCCCCATGGCGAACACACCTGCGGAGATCGCACCAGTGGTCGCCAGACCGGCGGCGGGCGCGCGCCGCCGCAGCAGCGTCAGCACCGGGAAGATCAGCGCGATCAGAGCCAACTGGACGGCCTCGATACCGATGTTGAACACCAGCAGCGACCACAGCAGCGTCCACGAGAAGGCCCGGTCGATACCCAGCGCGCCCGCGAAACCCAGGCCGTGCACCAGCCCGAAGCAGAAGACCACGCCGAGCCGCGTCCAGCCCGCCCGGTCCAGGCCGAAGTGACCCCCATGCGCGGCGCGGAGTTCGGTGGCCCGGCCGCCGTGCCGCCACAACCGCCACAGGTACCAGCCGGCGACCACCGCGATCGACAGGGCGATGACCGGCTCGACGACCGCCGAGGGCACGTCGACCAGCCCGAGCGCGGCGAGCATGAACGTCACCGAGTGCGCCAGGGTGAAACTCGTGGCCGCCAGCACCACTTCGCGCAGCCGCCGCGACCCGGCGATGAGCGCCAGCAGGAACAGGATGTGGTCGGCCCCGGTCAGCAGGTGCTCGGTGCCCAGCCGGAAGAACTCCCAGAACCGCTCGTACCAGGTCTGGTGGGTGGAGAACGCCGGATGGGCCGCGTCCAGCGCGGCGCTGCCGGTGCGACCGTCGACGTCGTAGGTCACGATCGTGCGGGTCCCGGTGACGTAGGTCTCGGCGTCCGGGAACAACCCGCTGCGCACCTCGTGGTCCTCGCCCCGCCCCGCGCACGTCCAGTCGAGCAGCAACGTGGCATACGGCACGCCGTCCTTGCGGCCCATCGTGAAGTCGCCGGACTGCGCCGGTGTGCACCCGCCGCCCTGCGAGGAGACGGAGAAGCGCCGGCTGACGTAGTCGACGGCCGCCTTCCTGTGGGCGTTGAGCGCGGCGGCCTGAGCCCGGGCGTCGCCCGCCTCGAAGGCGGCGGTCCCAGCCCGGAACAGCGGGTCGTCGTGTGCCGCGTCGGCGGCCGACACGACGTAGAGGTCGTACTCGAGTTGCAGCTTCGTCCGCAGTCGGCCGTCGTCGCCGCCGGTGATGTCGGCGTACACCACCGAGGAGAAGCCGTGGGCGGCCGCGGGCGCGGCCGTGCCCAGGAAGGCGATCAGAATCGTGACGGCAGCCACGACGCCGAGGCGTATTCGGGATGACATGGTGCTCCTTTGGTTGCCAGCGCACCGTGCACGCGCCGGGTGAACGCGGCCCGGCCCGGCGGCGAATGCTGGAACAACAAGCGCGAGGACGACACCTGCGGACGAATACGGCAGCGCGCGGCATAGCAGGATGGCGGCACATCCCACCGCCCCTCCCGGAGGACGAACGTGTTGCGCCCCTCGCTTCTGGCTGTCGCCGCGCTGACCGCGGCCGTCGCGCTGGCCACCGGATGCGGTGCCGGCGACGACTGGTCCCGGCCGCACGCCAAACCGTCCGCCGTGGGCACGCTCGGCCCCGGCTTCATCGACCGCGCCGACCCGCCCGGGCCGGAGGCGACCGCCACGCCGCAGCCCGGTTCGTGGGACGGGGTCAGCCCGTCGAAGGGTTTCCGGGTGGTCCTGCTCACCGCCGGCGACGACCGTCCCACCGGCGCGCTCGTGCAGGCGGTCGAGGAGTGGGCGGCCGAGGAGCACGTCTCGCTCAGGACGGTGACCGCCGAGGGCGGGCTCGACCTGCTGCCCAGCATCACCAAGGCGCTGGACATGCACCCGGACCTCATCGTCAGCGCGGGCAACGACCTGATCGACCCGCTGGCCACGGTCACCCCCAACCACCTGTCCCAGCAATTCCTGGTGGTGGGCGCGGAGTTGGCCGAGCCCACCGGGAACGTCACCGCGGTCGACTGGTCAGGAGCGTCCTTCCGCGGCGAGGGCCTCGGCATGTCCTCCACCTACGACGCCGCCTCCTTCACCCCCGAACGCTGCGCCGCCTCCATCCGCGCGGGCGTCGCGGCCGTCCTCAACGACCTGACGGGGATCGTGCTCTGGCTCGACCGCATCTGACGCGGGGGCGCGGTGACCGCAGTTCGACGTCCACGTCGTGGCCCGGGCGTCCGGGCCGGACGGAGCCAGCGCGGCGCTCCTGACGGGGCCCGCCCGGTCCGCAACGGACGACGGGTCGCCACTGAGTCGTACCGGCTCGTCAGGTGGCGCTCGACGCGGGGAGGGGAGGTGGCTGGTCGGGCTACTCGCGCAGGCTGCTGTCGCTGATCACGCACGTCTCCGGGGTGATCTTCTCCAACTCGGTGCGGAGCTTGGCCGCGCGGGGGTCGTTGATGCGGTCGAGCACGATCTGGGCCTGCTGCCAGTGGTGGCGGCCCTCGGGCGTCTGGCCCTGACTGCACAGGGCGTTGCCGAGATTGACCAGGACCGTGGCTTCGCAGTAGACGTTCCCGGACTTCCGGTGCAGCGCGAGTGCCCGGGTCAGGCTGGCGAACGCCGTCCGATGGTCGCCGAGTTTCAGCTGCGCCTCGCCGAGATTGCCCAGCGCGATGGCCACAGCGGCCTGGGAGCCGGCGGCCTCGTAGACCGCGGCTGCTTCCGAGAAACTCGCCGCGGC
>WRCZ01000347.1 GCA_009783685.1 Actinomycetes bacterium | reverse complement strand
GACATGACGAACGGCACGATCTCCTTCCGCTACCGCGACGGCTCCCAGGAGAACGGCATCCCGCGCGACCTGGCGCTGGCCAAACTGGTCGACGTGGTGGAGCGGCGCGTCCAGGTCTGACCGGCCGCAGCGCGAACGCAGGGCCCCGGGGAGCACGTCCCGGGGGCCCGGCGCGCGCCGGTGGAAGCCGCACCGGCGCGCCCCCATCTCGGCCGACCGGCGGGGACGTTCCGGCCGGTCGGCCGAGGCGCGGCCGCGCGCACCCCACCTACGCTCGACCCATGACCGACGGCCTCGATCTCGCCCTGCCCACCAGGCGGACCTGGCGCGGCTGGGTGGTGGACACCGTGCTCTTCTGCGCGGCCCTGTTCCTCGGCCTGATCGGCCTCGCCGTGGTGAGCGCCCAGGGCGCGCCGGAGCGGTGGGCCGTGCAGCTGGAGCCGGTGCTGGGCCTGGCCATGTGCTGCGCGCTCTGGGGGCGGCGGCGCTTCCCGCTCGCGGTGGCCCTGGTGGGGCTGCCGGCCGCGGCACTGGCGGTCAGCGCCCTGCCCGCCTGCGCGGTGATCCTCACCGGCCTCGCCGCCCGCAGGCGCTGGCAGCAGGCCCTGCCGGTGTTCTGCGGCTACCTGGTCGCCATGGCGCCGTCCGGGCGGCTGCTCTACGGGGCGCGCGACGACCTGTGGATCGACACCGTCTTCTCGCTCGCCTACCTGCTGACCACCTTCGCCTGCGGCAGTGCCCTGCGCTCCCGCCGGCTGCTGGTCCAGCGGCTGCGGCTGGACGCGGTGCGGGCCGCGGCCGAGCACGAGCGCCGGCTGGCCGACGCCCGCCGCGGCGAGCGCCAGGCCATCGCCCGCGAGATGCACGACGTGCTGGCGCACCGCATCTCCCTGCTGTCGGTGCACGCCGGGGCGCTCGCCTACCGCACCCGCCAGGCCGAGGGCGGCCACGGCCCGGCGCTCAGCGGTGCCGAGGTCGCCGAGAGCGCCGAGGTGATCCGGGGCAACGCCCACGAGGCCGTGCAGGAACTCCAGGAGGTGCTGCACCTGCTGCGGGCCGACGACGGCGACGAGCCGGCGTCGCTGCTGCCGCGCATCGAGGACATCGGCGGGCTGGTCGAGGACGCCCGCGCCACCGGGCAGCCGGTGGACTTCCGCGCCGACGTGCCCGCCGACGCCGTCCGCGACCTGCGCTCGGCCCTGCACCGCACCGCCTACCGGGTGGCCCAGGAAGGGCTGACCAACGCCCGCAAGCACGCGCCCGGCACGCCCGTCAGCGTGCTGCTGGCCGGCCGCCCCGGCGCCGCCCTCACCGTCGAGGTCCGCAACCCGCTGCACGCCCCTGCGGCCGGCGGCGCCACCGTCCCCGGCACCGGCGCCGGGCTCACCGGGCTCGCCGAACGTGTCCGCCTCGACGGCGGCACCCTCGACCACACCGCCACCGCCGGCACGTTCACCCTGCGCGCCCGGCTACCGTGGCCGGCGAGGTGACGCCATGATCCGAGTGCTGCTGGCCGACGACGACCCGCTGGTGCGGACCGGCCTGAAGCTGATGCTGCGCGGTGCCGACGGCATCGAGGTCGTCGGGGAGGCGGCGGACGGCTCCCAGGTCGCGCCCGCCGTCCGCGAGCACGCGCCCGACGTGGTGCTCATGGACATCCGGATGCCGGTGATGGACGGCCTTTCGGCCACCCGGGCCCTGCACCGCGCCGGCAGCGCCGCCCCGCAGGATCACCTTCGCGCCGGCAGCGCCGCCCCGCAGGTGATCGTGCTGACCACCTTCGACGAGCACGCCCTGGTGCTGGAGGCGATGCGGGCCGGCGCCGCCGGCTACCTGGTCAAGCACGCCGCGCCCGAGGACATCGTCGAGGCGGTGCGGCGGGCCGCCCGGGGCGAGCCCGCGCTGTCGCCGTCCGCCGCGCGGGCGCTGGTGGAGCACGCGGCCGCCGGACCCGGCGACCGGTCGGAGCGCGCCAGGCAGCAGCTCGCCCAGCTCACCGAGCGCGAGCGGGAGGTGGCCGCGGCCGTCGCCGAGGGCCTGTCCAACACCGAGATCGGCGCCCGGCTGCACCTGTCGGTCGGTACCGTCAAGACCCATCTGTCCAGCGCCCTGACCAAGCTCGACCTCGACAACCGGGTCCAGCTCGCGCTGCTCACCCACGACGCCCGCCCGCAGCCCTGAACCGGGCTACCGCTGCGGCTCCTTCTCGTCCTCGCGGGTGAACGTCTGGATCAGCCAGGACGAGAACGAACCGGTGACCGCGCCGAGCAGCGCCAGGCCGAGCACCATCAGGAACGCCGCGATGACCCGGCCGCCCGACGTGACGGGGGTGACGTCGCCGTAGCCGACGGTGGTGAGCGTCTGGATCACCCACCACAGCGAGTCGCCGAAGGTGCGGATGGTGGCCCCGGACGCGTACCGCTCCTGCTGGTAGACCGCGAGCGCACCGGCGAAGCCGAGGAGCACCGCGGTCATGCTGCCGTAGGCGATGACCCTGCCGTACAGGCTCAGCCGCGGCTCCTCGCGGCGGCGCTGCACCACCTCGTAGAGACTGACCACGCGCAGCGGGCGGAGCAGCGGCAGGAGGGTGGCCACGGTGTCGATCGCATGGTCGCGGACGTAGCGGGGGCCGAACCTGCGCCCGCTGAGCCGCCACCGCACCGCGTAGTCGACGACGAACATCGCCCAGGTCAGGGCGACCACGGACAGCAGCGCCTCGTGCACCCAGTCCGGCGCGCCGGGGGCCAGCACGTGCGCGGCGTACGCGCCCAGGTACAGCAACGAGGCGGCGAACAGCGGTCCCTCGGCCCGGTTCTCCCACCGGGACAGGCGGGTGTCGGCGTCCATCCGGCCAGGATCACCGCCCGCGGCCGGGCGCCGGGGCCGCCGACACGCGCCGCACGGGTGAAGTCCTATGCTGATCGGCATGACGAGTGAGCCGGAGCAGCAGATCGGGGCGGGGGATCCGGACGGCTTCCAGCGACTGTGGACCCCGCATCGCATGGCGTACATCCAGGGCGAGAACAAACCCACCGGCCCGGAGGCCGGCGACGGCTGCCCGTTCTGCGCGGTGCCGGCCATGTCCGACGAGGACGGCCTGATCCTCACCCGCGGCGAGCACGTCTACGCGCTGCTCAACCTCTACCCGTACAACAGCGGCCACCTGATGGTGGTGCCCTACCGGCACATCGCCGACTACACGGAGCTGGACGAGCGGGAGACCGCGGAGCTGTCGCTGCTGACCAAGCAGGCGATGGGCGCGCTGCGTTCGGCGTCCGGCGCCCAGGGCTTCAACATCGGCATGAACCAGGGCGGCGTCGCCGGCGCCGGCATCGCCGCCCACCTGCACCAGCACGTGGTGCCGCGCTGGGGCGGCGACATGAACTTCATGCCGGTCGTCGGGCACACCAAGGTGCTGCCCCAACTCCTCGCGGACACGCGGAAGATGCTCGCCGACGCCTGGCCGCGCTGACCGTCACGCGTCGTACGCGTCGGCCCGCCGCGGCTCCACGCCCTGCACCAGGCCGCTCAGCAGCATCGAGCGGCTGGTGAAGTGCGAGGTGTCCACGCCGTTCTCCTCCATCACCTGGATCGCGGCCGCGTGCACCGCGCGCAGGACCGGGGTGGCGGCGCGCAGCGCGTCGTCGGCCATGAAGCGGTGCTTCCAGGGCTTGCCGGCCCAGGTGTGCCGCAGGCCGAACGGCTCCGGCAGCTTCACCGTGCCGCCCAGGAAGTCCAGGACCGGCGGGAACCAGGTCAGCGGGGCCCGGGCGGCCAGCCGCACCACCTCGTTGGAGTTGATCAGCGGCTGGCTGACGGTCTTGGTCTCCCAGAACTTCACCGGCTTGGCGACGGTCTTCTCCGACGGGTCCGGCGCGCTGGTGAACATGCCGTCGACCGGGCCGAGCGCGTGGCCGGTCACCTCCACCCGCAGGGTGTGCGCCAGCACCGTCACGGTGACCATCAGGGTCAGCACCAGATTGCCGTCCCACAGCACGAACTGGATGCCCAGGTAGTGGCGGTTGCCCTTGCCGAACTGCTGGTTGTTGCAGATCCGCTGGATCTCGAAGTCCTTGACGGTGAACGCCTCGACCTCGGCGCCGGTCGGCCGGGAGATCTTCGAGGCGCCCTCGCCGACCGGCACCACGATCCAGTGCCGTATCGAGGCCTTGGGGAACCCGCCGGTGTGCAGCGGGCCGCGCTCCAGCATCCGCAGCTTGTCGTGGATCGCGCGGATCACGTCCCAGCTGCGGAACGGGTGGATCTCGGTGATCCCCTCGCGCGGCAGCAGCTCCTCGGCCAGCTGCCAGCTGCCCCACCGGCTGCCCATGCCCAGTATCCCCTTGGGCCCGGCGTAGAAGACGACGTTGCTGTTCTGCTCGGCCGACAGCTTGGCCAGGTTCTGCCGCAGCCGCTCGGCGCGCACCTGGTTGGGGTTGCGGGGGACCGCCTCCGGGATCTTCGCACCGATGCCGCTGCCGGCCACCAGGCCCGACCAGCGGTCGCGCAGGTCCTTGGCACTGCTCTCGCAGATCCGCTTCGCCCAGTACCAGCCGATGACCGGGGCGATCATCACGACCCGGGTGTACTCCCGCCAGAAGCCGCTGAACGGCGGGCGGATGGCCAGCAGCGCGGTGAACGCGATGACCACCGCCAGCACGATGGCGCCCAGCGTGCCGGCCCGGTTGCCCTTGTCCCGCAGCGCCGCCAGCGAGGTGCGCAGCTGGAACGCGCCCAGCCACAGCAGCACGCCGGGCAGGAACAGCAGCCCGAACACGCCCATCACCACGGACAGCCGGGTGTCGCGCTCCTGCCGCAGCCGGTTGGCGGCCAGGCAGTGCTCGACCACCGTCTGCGGCTCGATGCCGAACGACTGCACCAGCTCCTTGCGGCCGCCGCCGAGCATCCGCACCTGTACGGCGCGGGCGAACGCCTCGCCCAGGTTGGGCGCGAACAGCCGCAGCCGGGGCGGGGTGATCTTGGTGTCCTCGTTGATGTCGACCAGCGCGGTGACCGGGGTGTCGCGGTACGCGGCGGAGGCCAGCGCCTGGGTCGCCGCCGTCTCGCCGTCGAGGCCCGTCAGCGGGACCTGAGCCCCGGGGCTGAAGTCGAACCCGTCCGTCACCAAAGCCCCCAGATCCCAGGTCGCGGGCGTCCGGCCTCCGCGGCCGGTCCGCCCGCCACATCACCCGCTCCGACCAGCCCATTCCCCGCCGGACGGCGTGTCACACGTTCGGAGCACTTTCCAGATTAGCGGCGCGGCGGCCCGCAGGGAGCCTGCGGGCCGCCGAACGACCTTGGTTCCGGGCCCTGTTGGCGGGTCATCCGGGGCGCACACGCAACGGCCTGCGCGCCCCGGGCCGCTTCCGGGATCCGCGGTGCGCCCCGGCGGGCGCGGTGTCACCGGGTGTGCTCCCCCTCCTCCGCCTGCTGGCGCAGCCGGGTGGCCTGCGCCGCCGGCATCGGCTCGTGCCGGGCGTAGTGCCGGCTGAACCGGCCCGTGCCGTGGGACAGCGAGCGCAGGTCCACCGCGTACCGGCCGATCTCGATCTCCGGCACCTCGGCGCGCACCAACGACCGCCCGGGACCGGCCGGTTCGGTGCCCAGCACCCGACCGCGCCGGCTCGACAGATCGCTCATCACCGGGCCCACGTAGGCGTCCGGCACCAGCACGCCGACCTCGGAGACCGGCTCCAGCAGATGGATCCGGCAGGCCGCGGCGGCCTCCCGCAGCGCGAGCGCGCCCGCCGTCTGGAAGGCGGCGTCGGAGGAGTCCACCGAGTGCGCCTTGCCGTCGGAGAGGGTGACCCTGATGTCCACCACCGGGTAGCCCAGGGCCACACCGCGGGCGGCCTGCGCCCGCACGCCCTTCTCCACCGACGGGATGAACTGGCGCGGCACCGCGCCGCCGATCACCTTGTCCACGAACTCGATGCCCGAGCCCACCGGCAGCGGCTCCACCTCGATGTCGCAGATCGCGAACTGGCCGTGCCCGCCCGACTGCTTGACGTGCCGGCCGCGCGCGACCGCCGCCTCGCCGAACGTCTCGCGCAGCGACACCTTGTGCGGCACCGCGTCGACCTGCACCCCGTAGCGGGTGCGCAGCCGCTCCAGCGCGACGTCCGCGTGCGCCTCGCCCAGGCACCACAGCACGACCTGCCGGGTGTCCGGGTTCTGCTCCAGGCGCATCGTCGGATCCTCGGCCACCAGCCGCGACAGGCCCTGCGACAGCTTGTCCTCGTCGGCCTTGCTGTGCGCCTCGATGGCGACCGGCAGCAGCGGGTCCGGCATCTGCCAGGGCTCCATCAGCAGCGGGTGGTCCTTCGACGACAGCGTGTCCCCGGTCTCGGCGCGGGTCAGCTTCGCCACGCACACCAGGTCGCCGGCCTTCCCGGACGGCACCGGCCGCTGGAGCTTGCCGAACGGCGACGACAGCGCGCCGACCCGCTCGTCCACGTCGTGGTCCTCGTGCCCGCGGTCCTCCATGCCGTGCCCGGAGACGTGCACCGTCTCGTCGGGCCGCAGCGTGCCGGAGAACACCCGCACCAGGCTGATCCGGCCCACGTACGGGTCGGAGGCGGTCTTGACGACCTCGGCGGCCAGCGGCCCCTCCGGGTCGCACACCAGGTCCGGCTCCGGCCGCCCGTCGGGACTCGTCACCGGCGGCGGCGTCCGCTCCAGCGGCGTGGGGAAGCCGCCGGTGACCAGCTCCAGCAGCTCCACCGTGCCCAGGCCCTGCCGGGCGCCCTCGGCGGCCGGGGCGGCCGCCAGCACCGGGTGGAAGGTGCCGCGCGCCACCGCCCGCTCCAGGTCGGTGATCAGCGTCTTGACGTCGATCTCCTCGCCGCCCAGATAGCGGTCCATGAGGGTCTCGTCCTCGCTCTCGGCGATGATCCCCTCGATCAGCCGGTTCCTGGCCTCCTGGAGCTGCGGCAGCAGGTCGGGGCCGGGCTGCACCTCGGTGCGCTCACCGCCG
>WRCZ01000346.1 GCA_009783685.1 Actinomycetes bacterium | reverse complement strand
TGGGACCCCGGCACGGAACGGCTCGGCGGCGTCGGCCTCGGAGCGGACGACCCACACGCCCTTGCCGTCGTAGCCGCCGCGCACGGTCTTCAGCACCACCGGGTAGCCGACGCCCTCCGCCGCGAACCGCGAGACGTCCGCCGGGTCGGCGACGATGCGGTGCCGGGGGCAGGGCACGCCGATCGCGTCGAGCCTGGCCCGCATGACGCCCTTGTCCTGGGCGTGCACCAGCGCCTCGGGGCCGGGCCGCACCACGACGCCGTCGGCCTCAAGGGCGCGCAGGTGCTCACCGGGCACGTGCTCGTGGTCGAAGGTGAGGACGTCGCAGCCGGCGGCGAAGGCCCGCAGCGTCTCCAGGTCGCGGTAGTCGCCGACAGTGACGTCGGACACAACCTGGGCGGCGGAGTCCTGCGGCGTGTCGCTGAGGATCCTGAAGCGGATACCGAGGGGGATGCCCGCCTCGTGGGTCATGCGGGCGAGCTGGCCGCCGCCGACCATGCCGACTACGGGGAATGTCACGGTTCTTCCTGCCGAGGGGTACGCGGATGGCACGAGGGGACCAGTGCGCGTCCTAGCCCCGCCGGATGGCATTTACCAGGGTATCCGCCGTACGACCGCACGAACAACGAGCCGTGATCACCGTAGGATCGCACCACGTGGTTAGCATGAGGGGGTTGTACCCGTCCCCGCACCGGGACCGCGAGCAGTTCGAGGCCAGGTGCCCGCTCCCCACAGACAGGGCCGAACGATCACCATGAGCGGACTGCGCGCGCTGCGTTCGAACGTGATGCTGCTGCGCCGGGAGATCGCGAAGTTCGGCGTGGTCGGCGGCGCCGGCGTCGCGGTGAACATCGGTGTGTTCAACCTGATCATGCACAACACCGGGCTCCAGACGGTGCGCTCCTCGATCATCGCCACGATCGTCTCGATCGTCTTCAACTACCTGGGCTTCCGCTACTTCACCTACCGGGACCGCGACAAGGCCGGGCGCACCCGCGAGATGGGCCTGTTCCTGCTGTTCAGCGCGATCGGCCTGGTGATCGAGAACGGCATCCTCTACCTGGCGACGTACGGCTTCGGCTGGGACAGCGCGCTGCAGGCCAACATCTTCAAGTTCGTCGGCATCGGGGTCGCGACCCTGTTCCGCTTCTGGTCGTACCGCACCTGGGTGTTCCGGGCGATCCCCGGCGCCGTCGAGCAGGCCGAGGCCATACTGGCCGAGTCCCGCGCCAAGGAGCAGTCCGACGGCACGAACGCCCCGGCGAAGAAGCGGCTGTGAGCGGGCTCCCGGACCGCCCCACGGTGGCCCGGGAGCGGTGAACGCGCGCCGCTGAGGCCCTGCCCGCGGGACGCGGCGCCCGTCAGCCGGCGGCCTCGCCGTACGGCGGCTCCGGGGCGATCTCCTGGGCCAGGAACAGCGCGAAGACCGGCGGCCGGTGCTGGAGCAGCTCCAGCCGCCCGCCGTCCGCCTCGGCCAGGTCGCGGGCGACGGCCAGGCCCAGCCCGGTGGAGTTGCGGCCGCTGACCGACCGCTCGAAGACCCGCGTGCCGAGGTCCGGGGGCACGCCGGGACCGTCGTCGCTCACCTCCACCACGGCCTGGTTGCCGGTGACCCGGGTGTGCAGGGTGACCCGGCCCGCGCCGTGCATCAGCGCGTTCTCGATCAGGGTGGCCAGCACCTGGGCGACCGCGCCCGGCGTGCCGACCGCCCGCAGCCCGCGGGCCCCGGACAGCACCATCGAGCGGCCCTCGCCCTGGTAGGCCGGGCGCCACTCCTCCACCTGCTGCCGGATCACCTCGTCCAGCTCGAAGTCCACCGCGGAACCGCTGCGCGGGTCGCGGGAGTTGGTCAGCAGCCGCTGCACGACGTCGGTGAGCCGCTCGACCTGGCCGAGCGCGATGGTCGCCTCCTCCTTGACCGTCTCGTGGTCGTCGGTGGCGACGATCTCCTCCAGCCGCATCGACAGCGCGGTCAGCGGGGTGCGCAGCTGGTGCGAGGCGTCGGCGGCCAGCCGGCGTTCGGCGGTGAGCATCCGCCCGATGCGCTCGGCGCTGGCGTCCAGCACGTCGGCGATCCGGTCCAGTTCGGGCACGCCGTAGCGGCGGTGCCGTGGCCGCGGGTCGCCGGAGCCGAGCCGCTCGGCGGTCTCGGCGAGGTCGGTGAGCGGGCTGGTCAGCCGCCGGGCCTGCAGCACGGCCAGCCCGACGGCGGCCAGCACGGCCAGCAGCGCCACCGCCAGGATCACCAGCAGGGTGCGGCCGATCTCCTGGCTGACGGTGGAGCGGGACTCCTCGACGGTGACCGACTCGCCGTGGTCGCCGCGCTGCGTGGAGGTCAGCACCGCGCCCTTGGGCCGGTCGCCCAGCAGCACCTCGGGGTGGCCGGGGACCCGGACGACGGCGTACCGGTCGTCGGCGATCTGCCGGTCCAGGCCCTTGGCGTCGATGGACTCGCCGGCCAGGATGCGGTTCTCCACGATCCCGGTCAGCCGTACCGCCTCGGACTCCACGCCGTCCCTGGCGGTGCTCTCGATGGCGTGGGTCTCCACCAGCACCAGGGACAGGCCGAAGACGCCGATGACGACGAGCACCACGGCGAGCGTGGAGGCGATCAGCCGGCGTCGCATCGGGTCGCGGGATCAGTTCTTCTCGAAGCGGAAGCCCACACCGCGGACGGTGGAGATGAAGCGGGGGTTGCCCGCGTCGTCGCCGAGCTTCTTGCGCAGCCAGGAGATGTGCATGTCGAGGGTCTTGGTGGACGACCACCAGGTGGTGTCCCACACCTCGCGCATCAGCTGCTCGCGGGTGACCACCCGGCCGGCGTCCCGGACCAGGACCCGCAGCAGGTCGAACTCCTTGGCGGTGAGCTGCAGTTCGTCGTCGCCCATCCAGGCGCGGTGCGACTCCACGTCGATCCGCACGCCGTGGGTGGAGGGCTGGGACGGCTCGGTGGTGCCGCGCCGCAGCAGGGCCCGGACCCGGGCGAGCAGTTCGGCGAGGCGGAACGGCTTGGTGACGTAGTCGTCGGCGCCGGCGTCCAGCCCGACGACCGTGTCGACCTCGTCGGCGCGGGCGGTGAGCACCAGGACCGGGAAGGAGTGGCCCTCGGTGCGGATGCGCCGGCAGACGTCGAGGCCGTCCATGCCGGGCAGGCCCAGATCGAGCACCACCAGGTCGACGGCGCCCAGCAGCGCGGTCTCCAGTGCGGTGGGTCCGTCCTCGCGCACCTCGACCTCGTAGCCCTCACGGCGTAGTGCGCGTGCGAGCGGCTCCGAGATGGATGCGTCGTCCTCGGCCAGAAGTACGCGGGTCATGGGCTTGATGGTAGTCCGCACGGAGCAGCCGCGACCGGGAGGTGCCCACAGCCGTGGACGTCCGTCCGGACCCTGCTCCTCGTGAGCTTGGTCACAGAACGTGACGCACATCGCATAATCGCCCATACCACACATCTGTGTGTCATACAGTATTAAACGCCCGTTCATGGATAGTCATGCAGCCGTCCGGAAACGGAGCAGTCCTGCCGCGGAGCCTGGCCTGGCGACGATGCCGCCCGGTGCCGCGGCATCCCGGTCCCGTTCCGCGGGACCTTCCCCACGAGGACTCAGCACATGGCGACCAGCCTGACGACGAAGGACGTCCGCGAACACACCCCCGGCGCGCCCTCCGGCCGCACCTTCTTCGGCCACCCCCGCGGCCTGGCCACGCTCTTCATGACCGAGATGTGGGAGCGCTTCAGCTTCTACGGCATGCGCGCGCTGCTGCCGCTCTACCTCATCGCGGGCGGCCCGGCCGCGGGCAAGGGCTCCCAGGCCGGCGGCCTGGCCATGAACGCGGCGACCGCGACGGCCATCTACTCCATCTACATGGCGATGGTCTACCTGCTCGCCATGCCCGGCGGCTGGTTCGGCGACCGCGTCTGGGGGCCGCGCAAGACGGTGGCCATCTCGGCGGCGATCATCATGGCCGGCCACCTCACCCTGGCGCTGCCGGGCGAGGGCCCGTTCTTCGCCGGCCTGGCGCTGGTCGCGCTCGGCTCCGGACTGCTGAAGGCCAACATCTCCACGATGGTCGGCCACCTCTACGACGGCCCGGACGACCCGCGCCGCGACGGCGGCTTCACCGTCTTCTACATGGGCATCAACATCGGCGCGTTCGCCGCGCCGCTGGTGATCGGCACGGTCGGCCAGAACTACAGCTGGCACCTGGGCTTCGCGCTGGCCGCGGCCGGCATGGCGCTGGGCCTGCTGCAGTTCCTGATCGGCACCCGGCACCTGAACCCGCGCAGCAGCGTCGTCCCCAAGCCGCTGAGCCGCGCCGAGCGCACGTCGGTGCTGCGCAAGGGCCTGGCCTGGCTGATCGCCGCCACCGCCTTCTACGCGGTGGTCGTGCTGTCCGGCACGTACACGCTGAACTGGGCGCTGGTGCCGATCACCGTCATCGGCCTGGTCATCCCGGTCGCGGTGCTGGTGCGGATCAAGCGGGACCGGGAGCTGTCGCCGTCCGACCAGTCGAAGATGACCGGCTACATCTGGTTCTTCGTGGCCGCCGCCGTGTTCTGGATGATCTACGACCAGGGCGGATCGACGATGTCGATCTTCGGCGACACCAAGGCGTCCGGCGAGCTGTTCGGCATCGGCTTCCCGTCGTCCTGGTACCAGTCGGTGAACCCGCTGTGGATCATGGCGCTGGCCCCGGTCATCGCGTGGGGCTGGACGTGACTGGCCCGGCGCAACCAGGAGCCGAGCACCACGGTGAAGTTCGCCCTGGGCCTGGTCCTGATCGGCGTGTCCTTCTTCGTCTTCGTGGTGCCGATGGCGCTCGCCACCGGCGACACCAAGGTCAGCCCGATGTGGCTGGTCGCCGTCTACCTGGTCCAGACCGTCGGCGAGCTGTGCCTGTCGCCGGTGGGCCTGTCGGTGACGACCAAGATGGCGCCGGCGAAGTACGGCAGCCAGATGATGGGCGTGTGGTTCCTCGCGGTCACCGCGGGCGACTGCACCACCAGCCTGCTGTCCCTGGCAGGCGTGAACCTCAACGGCAGCGGCACCGTGGCGCTGGAGGCGGCGCTGGCCTGCATCGCCGGCTACGCGGTGTGGATGTTCCGCGGGCGCGTCACGTCCCTGATGGGCAACGTGCGCTGATCCCCGGCGCGGTCCGCTCGCGGACCTGCCGCAGACCGCCGCGGGCGGGCACCGGAGTTCCGGTGCCCGCCCGTTCGCCGTCCCAGCCCGTTCGCCGTCCCCCCTCGGCACCGGCCCGGCCCGACGCCCGCTCGGCCCGACGCGGCCCAGCCCGGTCGGGCTCAGCTCAGCGGCCAGGGGCGGGCGACCGCGCCCAGCCGGTTCCAGGCGTTGATGACGGTGATCGTCCAGATCAGCTCGGCCAGCTCGGTCGCGTCGAACCGGGCGGCGGCGCGGGCGAACACCTCGTCGCCGACGTGGCCGTCGGTGAGCCGGGTGGCCGCCTCGGTCAGCTCCAGGGCGGCCCGCTCCCGCGCGGTGAAGAAGGGCGTCTCGCGCCACACCGGCAGCGCGTACAGCCGCCGCTCGCTCTCCCCCGCCTCCCGGGCGTCCTTGGAGTGCGTGTCCACGCAGTAGGCGCAGCCGTTGAGCTGCGAGGCGCGGGCCCGCACCAGCTCCAGCAGCGAGCTTTCGAGCCCCACCTCGCGCGAGGCGGCGTCGAGCGCGTTCATGGCCCGGTTGATGTGCGGCGCGAGGGTGTCGACGGCGAGGCGGACGGGCGGGACGACCGTGGTGGACGGGGACGCCGCGGACGGGGTGGACGGCGCGGCGGACAGGTCGGTGGACGGGTCGGTGGACACCTCGCTGGACGGGGAAGCGGCGGCGTTCTCGATGCTCTGGGTGCTCATGTCCTCGACGCTACGGGGCGAGTGGACCCACGATAAGGTCCAGTTCCATGGCTGATTCCTGGCCCACTTCTGAGCCTTCCCGCCCTTCCGATCCCCTGCCCGCTCCTTGCGGGCCGGGGTCGCCGGGCGTCGACCTGCATCTGGACCTGGCGGCGGCGCCGGGCTCCGGCGGCCGCCGGGCCGCGCTGGAGCGGGCGCTGCGGGACGCCGTCCAGGGCGGGCGGCTGGCCCCGGCGGCCCGGTTGCCGTCGACCCGGCGGCTCGCCGACCAGCTCGGCCTGTCCCGCGGCACGGTGAAGGCCGCCTACGACCAGCTGATCGCGGAGGGCTACCTCACGGCGCGGCAGGGCTCGGGCACCGTCGTCGCCGAGCGCCCGGGCGCCCCGTCCCCGGCGCGGCCGCCCGCGGCAGGCGCGGAGCCGCCGCCGCGCCACGACCTGCGGCCCGGCAGTCCCGACGTCACCTCGTTCCCGGCCGCGGCCTGGCTGCGCGCCACCCGGCGGGCGCTGGCCGCCGCGCCCTCCGCCGCGTTCGACTACGGCGACCCGCGCGGCACCCTCCAGCTGCGCACCGCGCTCGCCGGGTACCTCGGGCGGGCCCGCGGGGTGGTCGCCGACCCCGAGCGGATCGTGGTGACCTCCGGCTACGTCCAGGGGCTCGCGCTGCTGGTGGCCGTCGCGGCCCGGGTGGTGGCGATGGAGGACCCGGGGCTGCCGTTCCACCGCGAGGTGGTGCGCAGGAACGGCGGGCGGGTGGTGGCGCTGCCCACCGACGGCCGGGGCGCCCGCACCGGCCTGCTCGGCGGCGCGGTGGACGCCGACGCGGTCGTGGTCACCCCGGCCCACCAGTACCCGACCGGCGTGACCCTGCACCCGTCCCGGCGGCACGCGCTGGCCGCGTGGGCGCGCGGCGGGGGCGGGCTGGTGATCGAGGACGACTACGACGGGGAGTTCCGCTACGACCGGCAGCCGGTCGGCGCGCTGCAGGGCATGGCGCCCGACCACGTGGTCTACCTCGGCACGGCCTCCAAGACGCTGGGTCCCGCGCTGCGGCTCGGCTGGATGGTGCTGCCGCCGCGGCTGGTCGGGCCGGTCGCGGAGGCGAAGCTGTACGGCGAC
>WRCZ01000345.1 GCA_009783685.1 Actinomycetes bacterium | reverse complement strand
GCCTACCAGCCGGAGGCCGCGGCGCAGATCCCGCCGTTCCCGGCCCCCCGCTCCGGCGGCGGACCCGGGCTCCTGCCCGGCGGCGCGGGCGGACCGGCGACCTCCGGAGCGTCGGGACCCGCGGGTCCCGGGAGCCAGGCGGGACCGCAGGCAGGGACGGGCCCCGTCCTGCCGCGCCGGGTCCGCCAGGCCAGCCTCGCGCCCCAACTGCGCGAGGTTCCCACCGACTCCGGCCCTGGCGCCGACGGCGCCGGCGCCCGGGAGCGCTCGGCGGACGAGGTGCGGGACCGGATGGCCGCCCTCCAGCGCGGCTGGCAGCGGGGACGGCAGACCGCCGACCCCGAGCCCGGCCACGGTCCCCATCCCGGATCCGGCGACCAGCCGTCGACATCAGTACCGCGAACGACACCTGAGGGGAACGGTCGATGACCGCACCATCGAGCCCTACACGCGAGCTGAGCTGGCTCCTTGACGATCTGGTCACCCGCGTGGCCAGCATCCGCAAGGCCCTGGTCCTCTCCGGGGACGGTCTGGCCATCGGCGCATCCGACGGGCTGACCCGCGAGGACTCCGAGCACCTGGCCGCCGTGGCCTCCGGCTTCCACAGCCTGGCCAAGGGCGTCGGACGGCACTTCAACGCCGGCAGCGTCCGGCAGACCATGGTCGAACTCGACGACGCCTTCCTGTTCGTGACCGCGGCAGGTGACGGCAGCTGCCTGGCCGTGCTCACCGACGCCGAGTCCGACGTCGGCCAGGTCGCGTACGAGATGGCCCTCCTGGTCAAGCGGGTAGGAGCCCACCTGGGCACCGCCCCGCGGCACGACGGCGGCACGCTGCTCAGCGGCTGACCGAAGAGTTGGCGCGAATGACGGGGTGACGGGGAATGACTTCAGAGTCGGACCGGTGGTACGACGACGCGGCAGGGCCGGTGGTACGGCCCTACGCGATGACGCGCGGCCGGACCAGCCATGCGGCCGACGCGAAGATCGACCTGATCGCGCTGGTGGTGACCCGGCACGAGGTGGGCGACCACGCGGCTCTGGACGACCACACCCTGTCGCCCGAGCATCTCGACATCGTCGAGCGCTGCCAGTTCCAGGCGATCTCCGTGGCCGAGCTCGCCGCCGACCTCGACCTGCCGGTCGGGGTCGTGCGGGTGCTCGTCGGCGATCTCCTGGAGGGCGCGCACGTGCAGATCCACAAGCCGGTGCCGCCGGCCGAACTACCCGACGAGAGCATCCTGCGCGAGGTCATCGCCGGTCTTCGCGCGCTGTAGATTCACCGGGTGCGGAAACGCACCGACGCACCAAGTCCCTAATGACTGCAGGGAAGTAGAGAGACCATGGCCTTCGCGCGCTCCGACCGCCGTCGCACGACGCCCGCCGCAGAACCGGTGGCGCTCAAGCTGCTGGTGGCGGGCGGCTTCGGGGTGGGCAAGACCACGCTCGTCGGCGCCGTCAGCGAGATCCGCCCGCTGCGCACCGAGGAGGCGCTCAGCGAGATGGGCCGTCCGGTCGACGACACCGCGGGCGTGGAGGCCAAGACCACCACGACCGTGGCGATGGACTTCGGGCGGATCACGCTCCGGGACGACCTGGTGCTGTACCTGTTCGGCACGCCCGGCCAGGACCGCTTCTGGTTCCTGTGGGACGAGCTGGCGCAGGGGGCGCTCGGCGCGGTGGTGCTCGCCGACACCCGGCGGCTGGAGGACTGCTTCGCCGCGGTGGACTACTTCGAGCGCCGCGGCATCCCGTTCGCGGTCGCCGTCAACTGCTTCGACGGCGCGCAGCTGCACGACCCGGAGAGCGTGCGCGACGCCCTGGACCTGGACCAGGGCGTGCCGGTCGTGCTGTGCGACGCGCGGCAGCGCGAGTCGGCGAAGGACGTCCTGATCAGCGTCGTGGAGCACGCGGCCAGGGTGGCCGAGAGCCGCAAGCACCCCGCCACCACCTGACCTCCGCCTCCGCGCGGACGCCGCCCCCGGCCGACGGCCGGGGGCAGCCGTGCGTCAGCGGGCGGCGGCCGCCGCGGCGGCCTGCTCGTCCTCGTCGATCCAGCCGAAGCTGCGCTCGACGGCCTTGCGCCAGCGCCGGTACTCGCGTTCGCGGGTGGCGGTGTCCATCCGCGGCGTCCACCGGGCGTCGCGCTGCCACTGGGCCCTGAGGGTGTCCAGGCCGTCCCACACGCCGGTGGCCAGCCCCGCGGCGTAGGCGGCGCCGAGGCTGGTGGTCTCGGCGACCACCGGACGGGTCACCGGCACGCCGAGCACGTCCGCCTGGTGCTGCATCAGCAGGGAGTTGGCGGTCATGCCGCCGTCGACCCGCAGCGAGGTGATCGGCACGCCCGAGTCCTGGAGCATGGCGTCCACCACCTCGCGGGTCTGCCAGCTGGTGGCCTCCAGCACCGCCCGTGCCAGGTGGGCGCGGGTCACGTAGCCGGTCAGTCCGGTGATCACGCCGCGCGCGTCGGAGCGCCAGTAGGGCGCGTACAGGCCGGAGAAGGCCGGCACCACGTAGGCGCCGCCGTTGTCGGGCACGCTCGCGGCGAGCGCCTCGACCTCCTCGGCGGACCTGATGATCCCGAGCTGGTCGCGCAGCCACTGCACCAGGGCCCCGGTGATGGCGATGGACCCCTCCAGGCAGTACACCGGGCGGTCGGTGCCGAGCCGGTAGCCCACGGTGGTCAGCAGCCCGCTCTTGGACGCCACCGGGGCGTTGCCGGTGTTGAGCAGCAGGAAGCTCCCGGTGCCGTAGGTGTTCTTCGCCTCGCCGGGGTCGAAGCAGGTCTGGCCGAAGAGGGCTGCCTGCTGGTCACCGAGCGCGGCGGCCACCGGCACGCCGGCCAGCCGCCCGGTGGCGGTGCCGTAGACCTCGGCCGAGGACGTGATGCGGGGGAGCACCGCCTCGGGGATGTCCATCGCGGCCAGGATCGCCGGGTCCCAGTCGAGGGTGGTGAGGTTCATCAGCAGCGTCCGGGAGGCGTTGGTGACGTCGGTGACGTGCACGCCGCCGTCCGGCCCGCCGGTGAGGTTCCAGACCAGCCAGGAGTCGACGGTGCCGAAGGCGATCTCGCCGTGCTCGGCGCGGCGCCGCAGCCCCGGGACGTGGTCGAGCAGCCAGGCCACCTTCGGCCCGGAGAAGTAGCCGGCCAGCGGCAGCCCGGTGGCGTCGCGGAAGCGGTCCTGCCCGTCGATGCCGCCGAGTTCGGTGCACAGCGCGGCGGTCCTGGTGTCCTGCCAGACGACCGCGTTGTGCACCGGCCGGCCGGTCGCGCGGTCCCACAGCACGACCGTCTCGCGCTGGTTGGTGATGCCGAGCGCGCTGAGCTGGTCCGGGCGCAGCCCTGCCCTGGCCAGCGCGCCGGCCGCGACCGCCTGGACCTTCGCCCAGATCTCCGTCGCGTCGTGCTCCACCCAGCCGGGCCTGGGCAGGATCTGGCGGTGCTCGCGGCGGTCGGCGCCGACGACGCGGCCGCGGGAGTCGAAGACGATGCAGCGGGTGGACGTGGTGCCCTGGTCGATGGCGGCTACGTAGCGCGGGTTCTGGTCGCTCATGTCAACGCTCCCCTGCCCGGTGCGAGTGTGCGGGAAGTGTGGTGCCGCGTTGACAGAGCGTCAAGGAGACCGGCGGATTCCGTGCGCCGGGCCCCGGTTCAGTCCTCGCCGTCCTGAGTGCCGTGCTCGGCCAGCCACTTGGCGGCGGTGTCGGCCAGCTCCGCGTCGCGGCCGGCCAGCATCGTGGTGATCATCCTGACGTCGCCGCGCAGCGACCAGGCAGGGTGCCCGAAGGTCGCCGGGTTGTTCTTCTCGATGAGGAAGTGGGCCGGCCAGGCGGTGCCGTAGCCGATGACCGGCAGGGCCGCCGCGTACCGCAGGCGGCCGCGGGCCAGCCCGTAGCCGGTCACCGCGAGGCCGGTGAGGGTCCCCGCCAGGTGCACCCAGCGGGTGGCCGCCTTGGAGTGCATGGCCACGTAGTAGGGCCAGAACTCCTCGAAGGAGGAGAAGGTCTGCTTCGTCATTACCGCACAGTAGCGCCGGGTCTGGACGTTGTCAGGGGGTCGTGGTACGTTCTTCTCGTTCTGAGAATGACTCAGGATGAGAACAACTTGCGGAGGGGGTCCGGTGGACGCACGGCAGCAGGAGAAGGAGTTCCTCGCGGCATACGACCCGCGGGCCTTCGACCCCATCGCCGTGACCGTCGACGTGGTCGCGCTGACCCTGCGGGAGGGCGGGCTGCACGTCCTGGCGGTGCGCCGCGGCGGGCAGCCGTTCGCGGGGGAGTGGGCGCTGCCCGGCGGCTTCGTCCGTGCCGGCCGGGAGTCGCTGGACGAGGCCGCGGCGCGCGAACTCGCCGAGGAGACCGGGCTGGACGCCGCCGCGCTCGGCCGTGTCCACCTGGAACAGCTCGGCTCGTACGGGCGGCCGGACCGCGACCCGCGGATGCACGTGGTGTCGGTGGCGTATCTCGCCTTCGCCCCGCACCTGCCGGACGCCACCGCCGGAGGGGACGCGGCGGGCGCCGACTGGCTGCCTGTGCAGGCAATCCTTCCCGCCGGGCAACCGGAAACGGGACCTTCGCGTCCCATCGAACAGGGTCGGCGGACCGGGACCTACGGGGGTGGTACCGGCCGCCGGCCCGTTCCCTTCGAGGCGCCCGGGGAGCCCGCCGCCCCCGGTCCCGGCGGCCACGGCTTCGCGTTCGACCACGACCGCATCGTCGCCGACGGCCTGGAGCGCGCGCGGGCCAAGATCGAGTACACCCCGCTCGCCACCGCCTTCCTCGGCGAGACCTTCACCATCAGCGATCTGCGGGCGGTCTACGAAGCGGTCTGGGGCGCGCCGCTGCACGCGGGCAACTTCCACCGCAAGGTGCTGTCCGTGCCCGGGTTCGTGGAGTCCACCGGCGAGACCGGCTCCCGGCCCGGCAGCCGCGGCGGGCCCCGCGCCCGCCTCTACCGGGCCGGCGACGCCCGGCTGCTGCACCCGGCACTGCTGCGCCCCGACCGCGAGGCCGCCGTCCGCTGAACGGACCGCCGGCCGGCACGTGGAAGGCACGTGGAAGGCACGCGGCCGGCACGCAGAAGACCCGCAGAAGACCCGCACGAGTACCGACGCACAGCGGAACCACACCATCGAATCCACAGGGGGACACCATGGGCAGCGGACGCTGGTCCAGTGACGTCTACGACGCCGCCGCACGCTACCGGGCGGCATCCGGGCAGGACGCCTTCGCCTACAACGACCACATCAGGGCCTCGGCGCCGCGCCGCACCTGGCGGGCGCACCCGTCGCTGGACCCGCACGGCCTGACCCTCCGGGAGAGCCGCGACTCCGCGGAGCACCCGACCTCGCTGGCCATCGGCGTCCTCTTCGACGTCACCGGCTCGATGGGCGGCGTCCCGCGGGTCCTGCAGACCAAGCTGCCCGACCTGTTCGGGCTGCTGCTGAGCAAGGGCTACGCCGCGCACCCGCAGATCCTCTTCGGCGCCGTCGGCGACGCGACCTGCGACCGGGTGCCGCTGCAACTGGGGCAGTTCGAGTCCGACAACCGGATGGACGACGACCTCGGCAACATCCTGCTGGAGGGCGGGGGCGGCGGCCAGATGACCGAGTCCTACGAACTCGCGCTCTACGCCATGGCCCGGCACACCGCGCTGGACTGCCACGAGAAGCGCGGGCGCCGCGGCTACCTCTTCCTGATCGGCGACGAGATGCCGTACGGGAAGGTCAAGGCCCGCGAGATCCGTGCGGTGCTGGGTGAGCCCGCCGAGCGGGACATCCCGGTCACCGAGATCATCGCCGAACTCCGGCGCACCTTCCACGTGTTCTACATCCTCCCGGCCGGCGCCTCCTACGCGGGCAACCCCGAGGTGCTCGGGGTGTGGCGGCGGCTGCTCGGCCAGAACGTCATCGAACTCGACGACCTCGACGCGGTCTGCGAGACCATCGCGCTGACCGTGGGCCTCGGCGAGGAGGCCATCGACCTGGCCTCCGGCCTGGCCGACCTCGCCGACATCGGCTCCGACGCCGGAGCCAGCGTGGCCCGGGCCCTGCGACCGGTGGCGGACGACCGTGCACACCGTCGTCGCTGACCTCGGGTTCGGCGACGCCGGCAAGGGGGCGGTCGTCGACCGGCTGTGCCGCACCGGGGAGTTCGGCGCCGTCGTGCGCTTCAACGGGGGCGCACAGGCCGCCCACAACGTGGTCACCGCCGACGGCCGGCACCACACCTTCGCGCAGTTCGGGTCGGGCACGCTGCGCGGCGTGCCCGGCCACCTGTCCCGGTTCGTGTGCGTCGACCCGCTGGCCCTGGCCGCCGAGGCCGACCACCTCAGGGCCCTCGGCGTGCCGGACCCGTACGGCCTGCTGAGCGTCGACCGGCGGGCCCTGCTCACCACGCCCTACCACGCCGCCGCGAACCGGCTGCGCGAGCAGGCGCGCGGCGCGGACCGGCACGGCTCGTGCGGCATGGGCGTCGGCGAGACCGCCCGGTACGCGCTGGACCACCCGCAGGACGCCCCGACCGCGGGGGACTGCACCTCGCGGCCGCGGCTGCTGCGGCGGCTGCGCCTGCTGCGGGACCGGCTCGCGGACGAACTCGGCCCGCTGCCGGCCCCGCCGGTCGAGGACTGCGCCGACGCCTACGCGGCCTTCGCCCGTACCGTCGCGCTCACCGGCGAGCGGTACTTGCGGGACCTGGCCAGGAAGGGCCCGCTGCTCTTCGAGGGCGCCCAGGGCGTGCTGCTCGACGAGTGGCACGGCTTCCACCCCTACACCACCTGGTCCACCACGACCTTCACCAACGCCGAGACACTGCTGGCCGAGGCGGGCGCCCCGGACTCCGCACGGCGGCTCGGCGTCGTCCGCACCTACACCACCCGCCACGGCCCTGGCCCCCTGGTCACCGAGAACCCCGAACTGGCCCCGCTGCTGCCGGAACCGCACAACGGGCACGGCCGGTGGCAGGGCGCGTTCCGGATCGGCCACTTCGACGCGGTCGCGCACGCCTACGCCGTC
>WRCZ01000344.1 GCA_009783685.1 Actinomycetes bacterium | reverse complement strand
TGCGGTGGACGCCGTGGCCGCCGTCCACGCCACGCCCGCCGACCTGGCGGCCGCGGTCGCCGAAGGCGCCCCCGCGCCCGCCCTCGCGCTGCTGTCGTTCGGCACGCCGCGCTCCGGCGGCGACCTGGCCGCCACCACCCACCGGGTGGTCACCGGGACGCTCGCCCTGCTGCAGGACTGGCTGGCCGACGACAGGCTGCGGGACACCCGCCTGGCGTTCGTGACCCGGCGGGCCGTCGCCGCGGCCGAGGACGAGGACGTCGAGGACCTGGCGCACGCGGCGCTGTGGGGTCTTCTGCGGTCGGCGCAAGCCGAGAACCCCGGCCGGTTCCTGCTGCTCGACGTCGACGGACGGGACGAGTCCCGGCTGCGCGTCGGCGCCGCCGTCAACACGGCGTTCGACACCGGCGAGCCGCAGGTCGCACTGCGGGCCGGCGTGGCCTCCGTGCCGCGCCTCGCGCCCACCGACACCGGCCGCCTGCTGCGCCCGCCGGCCGGCGCGGCGGCCTGGCGGCTCGACACCACCGCGCCGGGCACCCTGGACGCGCTCGAACTGCTGCCGCACCCCGAGGCGCTGGCACCGCTTGCCGAAGGCCAGGTGCGCGTGTCGGTTCGCGCGGCGGGCGTCAACTTCCGTGACGTGCTGGTCAGTCTGGGCATGGTGCCGGGCCAGGCCCGGCTCGGCAGCGAAGGCGCCGGCCTGATCACCGAGGTCGGCCCCGGCGTCACCGGGCTGGCCGTCGGCGATCGGGTGATGGGCCTGCTGCACGACCCGTTCGGCCCCTACTCCGTCACCGACCAGCGGCTGGTGGTGCGGATCCCGCGCGGCCTCTCCTTCGAGCAGGCCGCGGGCGTGCCGGCAGTGTTCCTCACCGCCTGGTACGGGCTCGCGGACCTCGCCGGCCTCGGCGAGGGCCGGCGGCTGCTGGTCCACGCCGCGACCGGCGGTGTCGGCATGGCCACGGCCCAACTCGCCCGCTACTGGGGCGCGGAGGTCTACGCCACCGCCAGCGAGGGCAAGTGGGACACCCTCCACCGGATGGGCTTCGAGGAGTCCCACATCGCCTCCAGCCGCACCCTGGAGTTCGAGGAGAAGTTCCTCGCCGCCACCCACGGACACGGCATGGACGTCGTCCTGAACTCGCTGGCCCAGGAGTTCGTCGATGCGTCCCTCCGCCTGCTGCCCGAAGGCGGCACGTTCCTGGAACTGGGCAAGACCGACCCGCGCGACCCCGGGACGGTCGCCGCCGACCACCCCGGAGTGGAGTACCGCCGCTACGACCTGATCGACGCGGGCGCCGACCGGATCGCCGAGATCCTCGGGAAACTCGTCACGCTCTTCGAACGCCGGATCCTGCGCCCCCTGCCGATCCGCACCTGGGACGTGCGCCGCGCCCCCGAGGCGTTCCGGCTGATGAGCCAGGCCAAGCACACCGGCAAGCTGGTGCTGACCGTGCCGAAGCCGCTCGACGCCGACGGCACGGTGCTGGTCACCGGCGGCACCGGCACCCTCGGCGGCCTGGCCGCCCGGCACCTGGTCACCGCGTGGGGCATCCGGCACCTGCTGCTCACCAGCCGCCGTGGCCCCGACGCCCCCGGCGCCGCACAACTGCGCGCGGATCTCCTGGAGTCGGGCGCGGAGAGCGTCACCGTCGCGGCCTGTGACGCCGCCGACCGCGACGCGCTCGCCGCCGCGCTGGCCGCCGTCCCCGCCGACCACCCGCTCACCGCGGTCGTGCACACCGCGGGCGTGCTCGACGACGGGGTGGTCGGCTCGCTGACCCCCGAACAGGTCGCGCGGGTACTGCGCCCCAAGGTCGACGCCGTCGTCAACCTCGCCGAGCTGACCCGGGACCTGGACCTCGCCGACCTCGTCCTGTACTCGGCGGGCGCGGGCGTGCTCGGCAACCCCGGGCAGGCCAACTACGCCGCCGCCAACGCCTTCCTGGACGCCTTCGCCCACCACCGCCGCGCCCACGGGCAGCCCGCGCTGTCCCTGGCCTGGGGCTACTGGTCGGAGTCCAGCGAACTGACCGGACGGCTCGACGAGGCGCAGGTCGCCCGGATGACCGGCTCCGGAGTGCTGCCGATCGACGCCCGGCACGGCATGGCGCTGCTCGACGCGGCCCGCAGCGCCGGCGCGCCGCTGGCCGTCCCCACCCGGCTGCACCTGCCGACGCTCCGCGCCCGGGCCGCCCAGGCGCCGGTCCCCAGCATGCTGCGCGAACTCGCCGCCGGCGGCAGGCCGACCACCCGCCGGGCCGCGGCCCGCTCCACCGCGCCCGTGGAGGCCCGCTCGCTGGCCGCCAAGCTCGCCGGCCGGTCACCGGCCGAGCAGCGCGAGCTGCTGCTCGACCTGGTGCGCTCGCACGCCTCCGCGGTGCTCGGCCTCAGCGGCACCGACCCGGTCGGCCCGTCCCGCGCGTTCAAGGACCTGGGTGTCGACTCGCTCACCGCGGTCGAACTGCGCAACCGGCTCAACGCCGCCACCGGCCTCACGCTGCCCAGCACCCTCGTCTTCGACTGCCCGTCCCCGTCCGCGCTCGCCGCCCGGCTCCACGAGGAACTGGTGGAGGGCGCGGGAGAGGACGGCGGGAACGCCGCAGCCGATCCCGAGGAGGCCAGGATCCGCGAGCTGCTGGCCACCGTCCCGTTCGCCCGGCTCCGGGCCACCGGAGTCCTGGAGACGCTGCTGCGGCTCGCCGACACGCCCGAGGAGCCCGCCGAGGCGGAGGGCAGGCGCGAGGCGATCGCGGACATGGACGTCGACGACCTCGTGCGCGCCGCGCTGGGCGACGGATGATCGCCCGCGACCGGAGCGTCCGTCACCGGACCGTCCGCCGCGGGACCGTCCGTCACCGGACCGTCCGTCACCGGACCGTCCGGCCTGGGACCGCGCGGTGCGGGACGGTCCCGGGCGGGACGGCGACCGGCCGGACGGAGCAGAGCCGTTCCACCCGCCACCGGATGCCGCACCACGAGCAGCCCCGGCCCGGCGCGCACCAGCAGCAGCACATGGCCCCGGGCATCCGGGGTCCGCGGCCCACCCCTGACCACGACGCGCAGCGCACGCCGCGGAAGGCCCCACGGAAGTCCCAGCAGAAACGGAGTCACTGATGGCCATGGAGACGGGACGCATCGTCGAGGCGCTGCGCGCGGCCCTCACCGAGGCGGAACGGCTGCGCGAGGAGAACCAGCGGCTGATGTCGGCGGCCACCGAGCCGCTGGCCGTCATCGGGATGGCCTGCCGCTTCCCGGGCGGCGCGGACTCCCCGGAGAAGCTGTGGGAGGCGCTCGAAGCCGGCCGGGACATGATGACGGACATCCCGGACGACCGCGGGTGGGATCTCACCATGCTGCTCGGCGACGGGGACACCCCGGGCGCCTCGATCGCCCGCCAGGGCGGCTTCCTCACGGACCTGCCGCGCTTCGACGCCGAGTTCTTCGGCATCTCGCCGCGCGAGGCGCTGGCGATGGACCCGCAGCAGCGGCTCGCGCTGGAGGTGTCCTGGGCGGCGTTCGAGAACGCCAGGATCGACCCGCACGCGCTGAAGGGCAGCTCGACCGGCGTGTTCCTCGGCGTGTCCTACGCGGGCTACGGCACCGACGCCGAGGAACTCCCGCCCCAGATCATGGGCTACCAGCTCACCGGCAACGCGAGCAGCGTGGCGTCCGGCCGGATCGCGTACGTCATGGGACTGGAGGGCCCGGCGGTCTCCATCGACACCGCCTGCTCCTCGTCGCTGGTCGCCCTGCACCAGGCGTCGCAGGCGCTGCGGTCCGGCGACTGCACCATGGCCCTGGTCGGCGGCTCCAGCGTGATGCCCACCCCCACCCTGTTCATCGAGTTCACCCACCAGCGCGGCCTGGCCGCCGACGGCCGGATCAAGGCGTTCGCCGCCGCCGCCGACGGCTTCGCGTGGGCCGAGGGCGCCGGCGCCATCGTCGTCGAGCGCCTGTCGGACGCCCGCCGCAACGGCCACCGGGTGCACGCAGTGATCCGCGGCTCCGCCATCAACCAGGACGGCGCCAGCAACGGACTGGCCGCGCCCAGCAGTCGCGCGCAGGCCAAGGTGATCCGCGCCGCGCTGCGCAACGCCGGGCTGTCCCCGCACGAGGTCGACGCCGTGGAGGCGCACGGCTCCGGCACCGTCCTCGGCGACCCGATCGAGGCGACCGCGCTGCTGGCCACCTACGGCCAGGAGCGGCCCGCCGACCAGCCGCTGCGGCTCGGCTCGATCAAGTCCAACTTCGGGCACACCGGCGCCGCGGCGGGCATCGCCGGCGTGCTGAAAATGGTGCTGGCGATCAGCAACGGGGCGCTCCCGAAGTCCCTGCACATCGACGCCCCGACGCCGGCCGTGGACTGGAGCTCCGGCGCGGTGTCGCTGCTCACCGAGACCATCCCGTGGCCCGAGGCCAAGCCCGCCGACGACTCCGGCGGCCGGCCGCGGCCGCGCCGGGGCGCCGTCTCCGGGTTCGGCATCAGCGGCACCAACGTGCACGTCGTCTTCGAACAGGCCCCGGCCGACCTCGCGGACCCGGTCGCGCCGGCCGGACAGCGCCCGCCCGCGACCGCCGAGACTCCCGCGACGGACGTCATCCCCGGGAGCCCGGCGGCCGGCGGCGCCGAGGGCGAGGCACCGTCCCCCGCGGCGCCCGTCCTGCTGCCCGTCTCGGGCGACGGCGGCGGCGCGCTGCGCGCCCAGGCCGCCCGGCTCGCCGACCACCTGGCCGCCCGGCCCGGGCTGACCCCCGTCGACGTCGGCTACTCGCTCGCCACCACCCGCGCGGAACTGACCGCACGGGGCACGGTCCTGGCCGCCGACCGCGAGGAGGCGCTGCGCGGGCTGCGGGCGCTCGCCGACGGCGTGCCCGACCCGGACGTGGCCGTGGGCCCGCCGTCCGCAAGCGGCCGCCCCGCCTTCCTCTTCACCGGCCAGGGCGCCCAACGCGCAGGCGCGGGACAGGAGTTGTACGCGGCGTACCCGGCGTACGCGGCGGCCTTCGACGCCGCCTGCGCAGCACTGGACCCGCACCTCGAACGCCCCCTGCGGGAACTGGCGTTCGCCACTCCCGGGTCACCGGACGCGGCGCTGCTGGACCAGACCCGGTACACCCAGCCGGTGACCTTCGCCGTCCAGGTCGCGCTGTACCGCCTGCTGGAGTCCTGGGGCGTGCGGCCCGGTCACCTCATCGGCCACTCCGTCGGCGAGCTGTCCGCCGCGCACCTCGCCGGGGTGCTGCCGCTGTCCGACGCCGCCGCGCTGGTCGCCGCCCGCGGCAGGCTGATGGGCGATCTGCCGCCCGGCGGGGCGATGGCCGCGATCCAGGCGTCCGAGGCCGAACTGCTGCCGATGCTCGCCGGACGCGAGCACGAGGTGTCGCTCGGCGCGGTCAACGGCCCGCGGGCCGTGGTCGTCTCCGGCGACGAGGCCGCGGTCGACGAACTGGTCGCGCACTGGGCCGCGCAGGGCCGCAAGACCCGGCGCCTGGCGATCAGCATCGCCTCCCACTCCACACGGATGGACCCGATCCTGGAGCCCTTCCGGGACCTGGCCGCCACCCTGACCTTCGCCGAGCCGGACATCCCGGTCCTGTCCAACGTCACCGGCCGGATCGCCGGCCCCGGCGAACTGACCTCCCCGGACTACTGGGCCCGCCACATCCGGTCCGCCGTCCGGTTCCTCGACGGCATGCGCACGATGGCCGCGGCCGGCGTGACCACGTTCGTCGAGCTGGGCCCCGACTCCGCGCTCAGCTCCATGGCCCGCGACAGCCTGGGGGAGGCCGCCGCGAACTCGGTGGTCGTCCCGGCGCTGCGCCGCGACCGGCCCGAGGCCCGTACGCTGCTCGCCGCGGTCGCCGCCGTGCAGACCCGCGGCGTCCGGCCCGACTGGGACGCGGTGTTCGCGGGCACCGGAGCCCGCGTGGCCGACTTGCCCACCTACGCCTTCCAGGGCGCCGGCTACTGGCTCGGGGCCACGGGCGCCGGGACCCCCCGGGGGACGGCGTCCGCGTCCGCGCCCGCGCCCGCGTCGGCCCCGGTCGTGGCTGCCGCCCCCGCGGGCGCCGGGCAGGGCGCGGAGCCGGCCGGACAGCAGGCGTCCGGCACGCTCCGCGAGCGCCTCGCCGGGCTCGGCCCCGACGAGCGGCTGGCCGAACTGCTCGGCGTGGTACGGCTCCAGGTCGCACGCGTGCTCGGCCACCCCTCCGCCGACCACGTCGACCCGGCCCGCGAACTGTCCACCCTCGGCTTCGACTCGCTCTCCGCGGTCGAGCTGTCCACCAGCCTCAGCACCGCCACCCGGCTGGCACTGCCCAGCACCCTGGTCTTCGACCACGCGAGCGTCGACGCGCTCACCGTCCATCTCGACCGGGAACTCGCCGGCACCGCAGGGGGATCCGCCACGCCCGCGGCCCCCGCCGCGCGTTCGGCGGAGGGCCTGAGCGCGCTCTTCGAACGCGCCGTCGAGCTCGGCCGCGGTGAGGAGGCGCACGACCTGCTCGCCCGATTCGCCGACTACCGCGACCAGTTCGCCTCCGCCGGCGAGCTGGCCCGGCCGCTGCGCACCGTCAAGCTCGCCGACGGCGCGGACGAGCCGCTGCTGATCTGCTTCCCGACCTTCATCTGGCGGCAGAACTTCCACCAGTACGCCCGCTTCGCCGCCGGCCTGGCCGGCCGCCGCGCCGCCACCGTCGTCGGCCTGCCCGGCTTCGTGACCGGCGAGCAACTGCCCGCCTCCGTCGACGCGTTGGCCGACGCGCTGGCGCAGGCCGCCCAGCAGGCCGCCGGGGAACGGCGGTTCGCGGTCCTGGGCTACTCGGGCGGCGGCAACATCGCCGCCGTCACCGCGGCCCGGCTGGCCGCGGACGGTCACGCCCCGGCCGGGCTGGTGCTGCTCGACACGCCCACCTGGGGCGGCGGGCACGGGCTCGGCGCCGACTGGACCGACACCCTGCAGAACTCGCTGCGCGAGCGCCGGGAGGTCGTCGAGACCTCCGCCGACGACCCGG
>WRCZ01000343.1 GCA_009783685.1 Actinomycetes bacterium | reverse complement strand
GCCGCCCGCTACCCGGCGGACGTCTCGCCGTTCACCGCGCTCGCCGATCCGGCCGACCCGCGGGCCTGGGCCGATCTGGCCGAGCTCGTCGGCCCCGGCGTCGCCACCCCCGTCACCGGGCTGGCGACGGACCCGCCCGACGGCTGGGAACGCGCCGGCGCGGTGCCGGGCGTCCAGCTGGTCGCGGCAACGCTGCGGTCCGCCCCCGACCCGGAGGCGGTACGGCTCCGGCCCGAGGACGTACCGGAGATGCTCGACCTGATCGCGCGGACCAGGCCCGGGCCCTTCCTGCCGCGCACCATCGCGCTCGGCAGCTACCTCGGGCTGCGCCGCGGCGGGCGGCTGGTCGCCATGGCCGGCGAGCGGCTGCACCCGCCGGGCTGGACCGAGATCAGCGCGGTGTGCACCGACCCGGACCACCGCGGCCAGGGCCTGGCCACCCGGCTGGTGCGCGCCGTGGCCGCCGGCATCCGGGCCCGGGGCGAGACCCCTTTCCTGCACGCCGCCGCCGGCAACACCCGCGCCATCCGGCTCTACGAGTCCCTCGGCTTCACCCTTCGCCGCACCCCGCAGTTCGCCATGCTGCGCACGCCCGGCAAGGCGGCCGAGGCGGAACGGGCGTCCGGCTCGGGCGAGCGCGCGTAAGACCGCGGCAGAGGTGCGTGCCCGGCGAGCACGACTGAGACCACAGCGCCGGTCGCCGCCCAGCAAGCACGCCTGAGACCAGACAGCGGCGCGTGCCCGGCGACGGCGTCTGAGACCCGGACAGCGGGTGCGTGCCCGGCGACGGCGTCTGAGCCACGGACATCGGTGCGTGCCCGGCAAGCACGCCTGAGACCTCGGCACCGGTGCGTGCCTTGCGAGCGCCGGCCGTGCTGCGGCGCGCACCCGTGCCCGGGCGCCCGCGCGGTGCGGCCGGCGCCCCAAGTGCCGGGCAGGGACGGGCCATCGAGATCCTGGCCCCTCCTGGACCGCCCCGGACGGACGGGATCGTCGTCGAGGGCGCCCCCGTCCCGCTGCCGTGGCCCGCCCGTTGCGGGAGGGGCCGAGGCCGCCGCCGCGGACGCGGATCCGGGCGGACGGCGCCCACGGGTACAGTCCCCCCTGTTCGAAAGCCCGCCGAGCACATCGGCCGACCTCTTCACCTGGAGGCCCCCGTGGTCACTTTGATGGATCCGTCCGGGAACACGCGCGTCACCGTGGAGCGCACCGGGGCAACCATCGCGTCCATCAGGACCGGCGGCACCGAGCTGCTGTGGCGCTCGCCGTGGGCGGACGAGGAGTGGGACGGCCAGTACCCGGCGCGCGACTCGAACGCGGAGTTCCACGCACGCTACCCCGGCGGGTGGCACACCCTCGTCCCCAACGCCGGGGATGCCTTCGACGTGGACGGCGTCGCGCACCCGTTCCACGGCGAGGCCTGCTGGCGTCCCTGGCAGGTCGTCGACTCCGGCGAGGCGTCCTGCACGCTGCGGATCGTGCTGCGCACCGCTCCCCTCACCGTGGAACGGCGGGTGGAGGCGCGGGCCGACGGGGTGGTGGTCACGCAGGAGGTGACGTCCTACGGCGCCGACGACGTCTCCTTCACCTGGGTCGAGCACCCCACCTTCGGGCCCGCTCTGATCGGGCCCGGCACCACCGTGACGGTCGGCGGCCGGCAGCTCGGCCTCGAGATACCCGGTCCCGACGCCACCCACGCGGCGATGACCGTCGTCGACGCCGGCACCGCCCGCATCAGCAGCCCGGCGGGCGACCTCACCGCCGAACTCACCTTCGACACCGGCGTCTTCCCGCTCGTCCAGGTCTGGCAGGAGCACCGCGCGCAGCGCGGCTACCCCTGGTGGGGCGTGGTCGACGCCCTCGCGGTCGAGCCCTCCGCGGCCGCCTACGACGCCCGCTCCGCGGGCGACCCGCTCGGCCCCCTCACCCTCGCCCCGGGGCAGCGCCTGTCGGCGACGCTCGGGCTGCGGGTCGAGACCCGGTAGGGCGGCGGCCGCGGGTGCTCCGCCGCCCCGGGGGCGAGGGCCGGGCCGGATCAGGTCCGGCCCGGTTCGGCACAGGCTCGGGCCGGGGGCAGGTCAGGGGGCGGTGTCGAGCCGCTCGATGCTGCCCGCCGCCTGGCCGGAGCGCAGCGGCAGGAACACCTGCTGCCCGCCCACCACTTGCTGGCCCTGCTTGCTGAGGATGAACCGCATCAACTCCTCCATGACCGGGTCGAGCCGCTTGCCGGGCACCTTGTTGACGTTGAAGTAGGTGACCCGGCTGAGCGGGTAGACGGCCGAGGCGACGTTCTCGTAGGTGGGCGCGTAGGCCGGGTCGCCGTCGTGGTCGCTCAGGGACAGGATCTTCACGCCCTGGTCGACGTACGCCATGCCCGTGTACCCGATGGCGTAGGGATCGTCCCTGACGTCCTTGGCGATGTTGAAGACGGTCTTCTCCCAGTGCACCGCCGGGTCGGCAGGCGTCGAGCCGGCGGGAGCGCCGGGCCGCCACTCGCCGCGCTTGCCGCCGGCGTCGAGCACCCGCTGGCGGACGAACTCCTCGAAGCCGTTCCAGGGTTGGAGGCCCACGATGTGGATCGGCTTGTCCGCCCAGTCGCCGGTGGCGCCGAGGTCGCCCCAGGTGAGGGCGGCCTTGCCGCCGCGGTTGCGGGTGGTGGACAGGGCCGCGTCGAGCTGGTCGAAGGACAGCTTGTCCAGCGGGTTGGCCTTGTTCACGACGATGCCGACGGAGTCCAGGAAGCCGAAGTGGCGGTAACTGCCGCCGGAGATCGGCACGCTGAGCGGGTCGTAGCCGAACGCGTCGTGGAAGCCCTGGATGTCGGTGGGCTTCAGCTCGCGGGAGACGAAGACGCAGTCGAGGTTGCCCTTGATCAGCTCCAGCGCACCGAGGCTGCCCGCGTAGGGCGGGTTCACCGCGATGTGGACCTTGGGGTACAGCTTCTCGAACTCCTTGATCCAGCTCTTGGAGAGCGCGGCCAGCACGTCCGAGGCACCGCACTGGTAGTCGCCGTGCAGGGAGTTCTTCGGCTTGGCCTGGTAGGACCGCAACCCCGGGTCGAGCGTGGGCTGCAGGAGTTCGGGGGTGGGCAGCGGCCGGCCGTTGGCCTGGTTGTAGGCGTCCTGCTCGTCGGTCTGCGGAACGACGGGCTTCTGCGGGGCGATCGCCCACGTCGCCAGGTGGTCGGCGTTGTTGTCGGAGCCGGCCATGCTGCTCGCGGTGGCGGTCGCCACCAGCGCGCAGCTGACGGCCAGCGTGGCCACGACGCGGAGTACAGGTCTCACGGTGCTCTCCCGGGTGTCGGACGAGAACGGCACGGGACGCCGAACGGACCGAACCGGCCCGCCTGTTGCGCCCTGCCGTGATGCCGAAGCGAGACGCTAGATCGCGGTCGCGGGCAGCGGCCAGACACCCTCGGGCAACTGCTCGTTGATCTCTCTTTTGCTCGTTCTGCCCTGAGCCGTCACCGGGGACGGTGCAGGTCACGGCAACCGTGGCCGAGGGCGGGCCTGTTGCGCGAGGAGGGCGCGGAAGGGCGCCCTCGGTCACTATCCTGCGGGGAGCCGGCGCGGTCGGAGGGGGTCCGCCGGCGGCGTTTCACGCCTCTGGGGAGGGGACGGTCGTGCGCAGAGCCTGGAAGGTCACGGCGGCGGGGGTGGTGGCCGCGGTGGCCGCGGCCGGGGCGGTCCGGTGGTGGGAGGTCACGCCGAAGTACCACGTGCCGGTGCCGGCGGCGAGCGCCGCGCCCGGTGACGTCGTCAGGGCGTACATGAGGTCGCTGGACGCCCACGACGGCGCCACGGCGCGTGCCCTGTCGACGTCCGGCCACCGCCCGGTGACCGGGACCTGGCTGTCGGACACCTCGGGCCTGCGGGTGATGCGGGTGTCCGCGCCGGTCCCGGAGGGCAGCGAGGTGCAGGTCATGGTGACGTTCGACCTCCACCAGCACTGGTGGACCGACGACGCGTCCATGCGGCCGGGGCGCCACGACTGGAGCTACGTCCTGGTGCGGCAGCAGGGCCGCTGGCTGATCCAGGACGAGGGCATGGGCTGACCGGTGCCGGGCGGGCGCGCGCCGGGGCGGTGACCTGCCGAGCCGGGCGCGAGGACCGATGTCGCGCCAAGGACTGTGGCGCAGGGGGAAGTTGAGGCGCACGCAGACCTCTGGTGGCGGAGGGGGGATCGTTCTACCGTGTGCCGGGCGTGAGTTCGACGCTGGTGCCGACCGGCCAGGAGAAGGCCCGACCACAGGAGTCGCCATGAGCTCGTCGTCAGTGCCCGGTCCGGCCGGAACTCCGGCCCCCCAGGACCCCCCGACCACCGAGGCGGCGGCCGCCGGCGGCGGACGGTCACCGGCGCGCCGCGCCGTGATCGCCGGGCTGTTCGGCGCGGCGCTCGGCGGCTCGGGACTGCTGCCGGGCACGGCCGGGGCCGCAACACCGCCGGCCGGCAAGGCCGTTGCCACGGGCGCGGCCCCGGGCACGGGCACGGCCGTCTCCGCCGGGGTCTCCCCGGCGCTGATCACCGGCGCCAAGGTCGCCAACCTCACCGGGCCCGCGGAGACCGGCCCGTTCGCCGCGCCGTGGACGGATCTCGGCATCCCGGCCCGCTGCCCCGACGGCAGCCTGCTGTTCGTGTGCGGTGACACCTTCGACGGATCGGGGGTGGGCGGCCCCGACTGGCGTGCGCCGGTGGGCCTGCGGTCGTCCAGCAGCAACCTGTCCTCGGTGCGGATCGACGGCGCCGTGGGCGGCTCGCACGCCGTCGGGCTGGTCCCCGAGGGCCACGCGGGCGGCACCACCGCGATCCCGTCCGACGTGTTCACCGTCGGCGACACGATGTACATGCACCTGATGCGGGGCGTCATCTACCAGACGGACCACTCCGACTTCTGGCGCTCCACCGACAACGGCCAGACATGGGAGTACCTGTGCCAGTGGCCGGGCGGCCAGTACGGCGGCCAGTTCCAGCAGAAGACCTACGCCGTGGCCGACGACGGCTACTGCTACGTGCTGTCGACCGCGTTCAACCGGGACGTCGTCTCCGGCCTGCTGCTGCACCGCGTCCCGCAGACCCAGCTGGGCACCCCCGCCGCGTACCAGCCGTGGGGCTACGCAGGCGGCGCCTGGGCGTGGGGCAACGCGCCCACCACGATCACCGGTGCCCGCCGCTGGGGCGAGATCTGCTTCCGCGCCATGGGCGGCAAGTACGCCTTCACCTGGCTGAACATGGACGTGCTGTCGATGCGGGCGCAGATCTTCGCCCTGCCGACCTCGAACCTGTTCACCACGCCCGAGCAGACGATGATCGTGCCGACCGCGCCCGGCCTGGAGATCGGCAACGCGGTGGCCAGCCCGTACGGCGGGTTCATCCTCCCCGGCTCCACCTTCGCCGACTTCCACATCGCCGTCAGCCAGTGGTACGACAACCAGAACTACCGCGTGATGCACTACCGCATCAACGGCCTGGACCCGACCGCGGCCGCGGCGCCCGCGAAGTAGCGGGTCGACACCTTCGGCAAGGGCACCATGCTCGACGTCCCTCTCGCGGAGACCCTGGTCCGGCACGCGACCAAACCCGACGCCGGGTACCTCGCGCACGTCACCGGGCGGGAGCTCGCCGGCTGGTACCGCGCGCGGGACGTGCTTCCCAGCGGGATCGAGACCGTCATCGGCGCGGGCAGCCCGCTGCCGGAGACGGTCGACCGCATCGTGCGCGACATGGGTCTTGACGGGCTTCCCCCGCGCGACCTGTGATCCTGCGGGGTCCTCGTCCCGCATGGTCCGCTTTGTCGGTGGCACCTCCTACGCTGCCGGCACTGGACGCGGATGGGGGAGGGCCTGTGAAGCGGTTGTTCGGGCGGGTGCGGATGGCGGAGCCCAAGGTCTCGGATGCCGAACGGGAGCTGTTCGGGGGCCCGTTGCGGTACGACATGGGGTGGTCCCACCACGAGCACGCGACGCTCGACCTGACGATGATGTCCGCGCTGCGGTCCATGCCGAAGCTCGTCGGCGCGACGTTACGCATCGCGTGGAACGCCGACCGCCGGGCCCTCGCCGCGGTGGCGGTCAGCGAGATCGGGCAGGGGTTCGCCGCGGCCGTCGGGCTGCTCGCCGTCAACGCCGTGATGCACGCGCTGCTCGGCGGGACCGGCACCGTCACGCACCGGCTGCACGCCCTGCTGCCGGGCCTGCTGGCCGCGGCCGGCGTCGCGGTGGTGAACTCGGCACTGGCCGGGTGGTCCACCTCGCGGGCCGGCCGCCTGGAGCCGCTGGTCGAGCGGATCGCCACCACCCAGTACCTGGCGGCCGCCGCCTCCGTGGAGCTGGAGGCCATCGACGACCCGGACTTCCGCCGGCTCGTCGACGTCGCCCAGTGGGGTCCGGCCTCCGCGCGCCGCATGATCAGTGCCTGCGTCGCGGCGCTGAACGGCGTCATCTCGCTGGTCACCACGGCCGGCGTGCTCACCGTCCTGCACCCGCTGCTGCTGCCGATGCTGGTCCTCATCGCGGCGCCGCGCGGCTGGGGCGCCATGCGGGTGGCGCAGGAGCGCTACGTCTCCGCGATGAGCTGGGTCGAGCACGTGCGGGCCAGCCGCCTGATCGGCAACCTGCTCACCGAGCGCAGCGCCGCCCAGGAGGTGCGGGTGCACGGTGCCGGCCGCTTCCTGCTCAGCCGCTACGAGCGGATGGCCGAGAGCGCCGAGGCGGAGCAGGAGCGGCTGGCCTCCAGCAAGGCGTTCACCGAGTGGGTCGCCGCCGCGCTGTCGGGTCTTGCCATGGCGGTCACCTACGGCACGATGTTCTGGCTGATCTCCAGCGGGCACATGAGCCTGGCCGTCGCCGGCACCGCGGTCATCGCCGTCCGCTCGGGCTCGGCGAGCCTGGGCGCGCTGGTGATGAACGTGAACCAGCTGCACGAGGAGTCGCTGTACGTCCGCGACCACGGACGCTTCCTGGCCCAGGCGGCGCTGCGGGCCATCCCGGAGAGCGGCGCGCGGCTGCCCGACCGGGTCGAGGAGATCGTGCT
>WRCZ01000342.1 GCA_009783685.1 Actinomycetes bacterium | reverse complement strand
GATGGCGCGGGCCGAGCCGACGCTGGCGGCGCGGCTGGACGCGATAGCCCGCGAGATGGTCGAGGCGCTCGCCGCGGTGCTGGCCGCCGAGACCGGAGCGGCGCCCGGCGACCCCACTCCCCGCCTGGTGGCTTCCCAACTCGGCTGGGTCCAGGAGCAGTTGTTCCTGGAGATCGGCCGCCGCAGCCGCGAGGGCCAGGCGCCGGGCACGATCGCCGAGGCCGCCCTGGCCCTGCTGGACAGCGTGGAGTCCCTGCTCGGCGACCGCGTCCTGGCCTACGCCACGCGTTAGGGCCCCGCTTTCGCCGCCCCGGCAGGGCACGGGGAACCGCACGAGCAACCACCCGACCGGGAAGGAGCCCGGTCGGACGGGACGCGCTGCCCGCGGGGGAACCCCCATCCGAGCCGACGGCTAGAAGGCGTCGGTGGGCACGTAGGTGCCCCACACCTCGCGCAGCGCGTTGCAGACCTCGCCCACCGTGGCCCGGGCCCGCAGCGCGTCCTTCATCGGGTACAGGACGTTGTCCGTGCCCTCCGCCGCCTTGCGCAGCGCGGCGAGCGCCGCGTCGACCGCCTGCTGGTCGCGGCCGGCCCGCAGGTCGGCCAGCCGCCGCGCCTGCTGCGCCTCGATCGCCGGGTCCACCCGCAGCGGCTCGTACGGCTCCTCCTCGTCGAGCTTGAAGCGGTTCACGCCGACCACGGTCCGCTCCCCCGCGTCGGTCTCCAGCGCGATCCGGTAGGCGTTCCGCTCGATCTCGGACTTCTGGAAGCCGCGCTCGATCGCCGCGACCGCGCCGCCGAGATCCTCGACCTTGGCCATCAGCTCCAGCGCCGCCGCCTCGACGTCGTCGGTCATCTTCTCCACCACGTACGACCCGGCGAACGGGTCGACGGTCGCGGTGACGTCGGTCTCGTAGGCGAGCACCTGCTGGGTGCGCAGGGCCAGCCGCGCGGACTTGTCGGTGGGCAGCGCGATGGCCTCGTCGAAGCTGTTGGTGTGCAGCGACTGCGTGCCGCCGAGCACCGCGGCCAGGCCCTGGACGGCGACCCGGACCAGGTTCACCTCCGGCTGCTGGGCGGTGAGCTGCACGCCGGCGGTCTGGGTGTGGAACCGCAGCATCTGCGACTTGGGGTTCTTCGCCCCGAACTCCTCGCGCATCACCCGCGCCCAGATCCTGCGGGCCGCCCGGAACTTGGCGACCTCCTCCAGGATCGTGGTGCGGGAGACGAAGAAGAACGACAGCCGGGGCGCGAAGTCGTCCACGTCCATCCCCGCCGCGACCGCGGTGCGCACGTACTCGACGCCGTCGGCGAGGGTGAAGGCGATCTCCTGCGCGGGCGAGGCGCCGGCCTCGGCCATGTGGTAGCCGGAGATCGAGATGGTGTTCCACTTCGGGATCTCGGCCTTGCAGTACGCGAAGATGTCCGCGATCAGCCGGAGGCTCGGCTTGGGCGGGAAGATGTACGTGCCGCGGGCGATGTACTCCTTGAGCACGTCGTTCTGGATGGTGCCGGTCAGCTGGTCCGCGGGCACCCCCTGCTCCTCGCCGACCAGTTGGTAGAGGAGAAGGAGCAGCGCGGCGGGGGCGTTGATGGTCATCGAGGTGGACACCTTGTCCAGCGGGATCCCGCCGAACAGCACCTTCATGTCCTCGACCGAGTCGATCGCCACCCCGACCTTGCCGACCTCGCCGTGCGCGATGGCCGCGTCGGAGTCGTGGCCCATCTGCGTCGGCAGGTCGAAGGCCACCGACAGGCCCATCGTGCCGTGGGCGATGAGCTGCTGGTAGCGGGCGTTGGACTCGGTGGCGGTGCCGAACCCGGCGTACTGCCGCATCGTCCACGGCCGCCCGGTGTACATCGACGGGTACACGCCGCGGGTGAACGGATAGCCGCCTGGCGCGCCGAGCTTGGCGTCCGGATCCCAGCCGTCCAGGGCGTCGGGACCGTAGACCGGCTCGATCGGCAGACCGGATTCCGACTCGCGCGCCATGCTCACGCCTCCGCTGAAGAAACTCGCTGGTGGGACCGGCCACGGACTGTAGTGGCGGCCGTGCTGCCCGTGCAGTGCGCCGGGCTGGGACCTTCCTCACAGTCTTCCCCGAACCTGCCGCAACCGCGCAGGCGCCATTCGGTGTCTAGGGGGTGACAGAGCAATTCCTACGGGGACGAAGGCGGGGAAAGGTGGCGACCGTGCGCAGAAGACCTACCGCGGCCGTGGCAGCGGCGGCGGTGACCGCGGTGCTGTCCGCGGCCGTTCTCACGGCCTGCGGGCCGACCGACAACGCGGCGGACGGCAAGCCGGCCACACCGTCCGCGACCACCGCGGCACCGGCGGCCAGCACGTCCGCCACGCCCACCGGTGATCCGACGACCACGGCGCCGACCACTCCGTCCGGTACGCCGGCCACCACTTCCGCCGCGCCGGCGACCACGGCCACCCCGACCGCGTCCCGGCCGCCCGTCGAGCCGGTCGTGATGGCGGTGGGCTCCAGCAGCGCCCAGGTGCGCGAGCTCCAGGCCAGGCTCGGCCAGCTGCACCTGTTCAGCCGCACCCCGACCGGCTACTACGGCACGGTCACCCAGCACGCGGTGAGCGACTTCCAGGAGCGGCACGGCCTCACGTCCAGCGGCACGGTGACCAAGGCCACCTGGACCAGGCTGCGGGGGCTGACCCGCCAGCCGACCCACACCGAGATGTACCCGCCGGCCCCGGCGAAGCCGGTGACCAAGCTGGACCCGCGCTGCATGACCGGCCACGTGATGTGCATCAGCAAGACGACGCGGACGCTGTCGTGGGTCGTCGACGGCAAGGTGCAGGCCACCATGGACGTGCGGTTCGGCTCGCAGTACACCCCGACCCGCGAGGGCCTGTTCCACGTCACGTTCAAGAGCCGCAACCACGTGTCGACGATCTACCACACGCCGATGCCGTACGCGATGTTCTTCAGCGGCGGCGAAGCCGTGCACTACTCGGCGGACTTCGCGGCCCGCGGCTACGCCGGCGCCTCGCACGGCTGCGTGAACGTGCGGGACAAGGCGGCGATCGCGAAGCTCTTCGACGAGGTGAAGGTCGGCGACAAGGTCGTCGTCTACTGGTGACGGGATGAGCGCGCACCCCTGAACGTCCGCGGCGGCCGCCAACACCGCTCGCGGACGAGCGCGGCCGGGCAGGGGGAATGCGCCCGGCCGCGCTCTGTGTACGCGGACCCCGGTACGGGGAGAACCGGGGTCCACCGGACCGATGACCAGTCGGTCCACTACCTAAAGCGCATCGGCCGCCGGAAGTGTCACCCCGCCGTCGCGGGCACCGCTGCGGCGGCCGGCGACTTCGCGGCTTTCTTCGGGGTTTTGGACGGCTTTGCCGGCTTTTGCGATGCCGCCTGCGCGCCCTGGTTCCTGGCGTGCCTGCGGCCGGAGGAGGACGGGGTGGCGGCGCGCCGCACGGCCGTGGCGGCCTGCGAGGCGTTCACCGCCTGGCTGCCGGAGCGGCCGTGGTCCTGGGTGTCCACGGCGTCCTTGACCGCGTTCTGGTTCTGACCCTGGCCGTTGTTCTGGCCCTGGCCGTTGCCGTTGTTCTGGGCGTTGCCGTTGTTCTGGCCCTGGCCGTTCCCCTGGTTCTGGTTCTGGCCCTTGCCCTCGGTCTGGCTCTGGTTCTGGCTCTGGTTCTCGTCGTCGCCCTGGTTCTGGCCGTTGCCCTCGTTCTGGTTCTGGCCCTGGCCGTTGCCCTCGTTGCCGCCGTCGCCCTTGCCCTCGTTGCCCTCGTTGCCCTCGTTCTGGCCGCTGTTGCCGCCGTCCCGCCCGTTCCCGGTGCGGTCCTTGTCCTTGCGGTCCTCGGAGCCGCGGTCGGAGTCGCCGCAGTGGGCGGCGGACCCGTACCAGCGGTCGGTGTCCTGCCGGAGCGCGCGCGAGCACGAGTGGGCCGGTCCGGTCGGCGCCGTGCCGTGCAGCCCCGCGCCGCCGCGGCGTGGCGGGACCGTCGTCGCGGGGGACGCGCCGCCGGCGCCGTGGGTGTCCGCGCCGGGCGAGCCGGTCACCGCGGGGGCGCCCGAGCCGGCGCCGGGCACCGGCAGGCGCCCGGTGCCCGCGGCGACCGCGGCCGCCACCCCGCCGAGGGCGAGCACCGCGGCCATCGCCGCGGTGGCCACGCGGACCGAGCGCAGTCCCGGCAGCCGCAGCCGCACGCCGCGGCCGGAGGCGGGGTCCCGCCGCACGGGCAGGGTGCGGACGATCACCGGCTCGGGGATGCCGGAGGAGGCGTCGGCACACCCGGACGACGCGGAGGACACCGGAGTCACGGAGGACACGGAAGAGACGGAGGACACGGAAGCCGCCGGGGACGCCTCGGCGCGGGCGGCACGGAAGGCGGCGAGCGCCGCCTCCTCGCGGACCGGGTCCAGCGCGAACCCCGGCTCGGCCAGCGGGCCTTCGGTTCCGGCGCCGGGCGCGGGCCGGCCGGCGGCAGCCGAGAGCAGGCGGGCCAGCCGGTCCGCGGTCTCCGCCGCGGCGGCGTCCTGGGGGTGGACCCGGCCGCCGGACAGCAACCGCTCGGCGGCCTGTCCGGTGAGCCAGTCGATGCGGGCCGCGCGCAGTGCGGGGCGGGCGCCGGGCCGGGTCGTGGGGGCGGACCGGGGCCCGGGCAGCGGTGGGGCGCCGTCGTGGCGTGGGTTCTCGGTCATGTCAATTCCTCACAGCGCCCGGGACGCGGAAAACGTCACATCGGCCCGCCGGCCCGCGCCCGCCCGGGGGTCGGGGGCCCGCTCGGCGGGCTCGGGGCCGCGGCCGCGCCGCCCGCCGCCGGCCGCGCCGGCGCCTCCCCCGCCGCCGCGGTCCGCGCCCCTGACCGGGTGCGCGGCCGCCGCCCGCTCCTTGGCCCTGCGCTGCTCCTGCTCCTCCCGCCGTTCCCGCCGCTCGCGCTGCTCCTGCTCCTCCCGCTGCGCCTCCTCGGCCAGCAGTTCCGCCAGCCGCCGCAGCCCGCGATGGGTGGCCATCCGCACCGAGCCGGCCCGCTTCCCGAGCACCTTGGCCGCGCTGGTGGAGTCCAGGCCCATCACCACCCGCAGCATCACCGCCTCGGCCTGCTCGCGCGGCAGCGCGGCAATCGCGGCCAGCGCCCGGTCGGTGGCGACCGCGTCGAGCGCCTCGTCGGCGGTGTCGGCCCGGTCGGGCAGCTGGACCAGCTCGTCGACACCGCCCCCGGCGATCGGCCGCCGGCTGCGGGCCCGGATGTGGTCCAGGGCCCGGTTGCGGGCGATGCGGGCGGCCCAGCCGCGGACGGACGTGCCGTCGCCGCGGAACGACGGCAGGTCGCGGGCGATCTGCAGCCAGGCCTCGGACGCCACGTCCTCGGCGTCCACCGGGCCGACCAGGCTGCGCACGTACTGCAGCAACTGCGGCTGCACGGCGCGGTACACGACGCGGAACGCGGCCTCGTCGCCGCGTTGCGCACCGCTCACCGCGGTATCGAGATCCACGTTGGGCCCCACCCCTTCGAGCACCGTCCCATCCTGCCTCATGCCGGCCGGTGACACTTTCGGACGGCCGTACGCCGTACTAGTGGCGGCCGGGGACGCTCCTGTGGGGGGAGGCGGACCCCGGCCGTCGTCACAGCTCAACGGCCGCCGACCTGCCGACGGTACGTTCCGGGCGCCGCGGGGGGCACCGCCGGGAGCACGCCGAAGTCCCGCGGCCGGGCTTCCGCCGGGAACCGCCGCACACTCCCAGGCGTCCAGCTCAACGGGTCCCGCCCCCGCGCGTCAACCCGCCGGCCCGTCCCGGTCCCGTACGGGTGAACACTGCCGCCACAGCGGTCACCGCAGCCCCATTCGCCGTGCGGAGCCGTACAGTTGGGTGACCCCGTCGTACGTCCCGCCGTGTTCCCAGGAGCGTCCGCTGTCCAGCGACACCCCGCCCGAGGGGCTGATCCTGCTCAACCTGGCTCCCTCCACGGAGGCCGAGGCCGCCTTCGGCGACTGCTGCGGCTCGCACCGCTGGGCCCGCCGGATGACCGCGCACCGCCCGTACCCGACGGTGGAGGTGCTGCTGGCCGCCGCCGACGAGGCCGCCTACGACCTCACCTCCGGCGACCTGGCCGAGGCGCTGGCCGCCGAGGCGACCACCCCGCTGCCCGACCGCGGCAGCCTCACCGTGCACACCGCGCTGCGCGCCGCGCACGCCGCCTACGAGGCGAAGTTCGGGCACGCGTTCGTCCTGGCGCTGGACGAGGAGGACCCCGGCCACGCCCTCGACCAGACGCTGGCCTCGCTGCGGCAGCGCCTCGGGCACGACGCGGACGAGGAGGCGGTGGTGACCGCGGAGCAGCTCCGCCGGACGGCCCGATTCCGGTTGATTCGGCTGGCCGGTTCACCCGACCGTGCGGGATCGATCACACCTGGCCCACCCCGTGGTACCGAGCCGACATCGCGTCGCTACGATGGCCGGGGCCGGTGGACCGTACCCGGCCGGGCGTGACCGACTAGCAAACCGAGCGACAGCCGGCACCCCTCGTCCCGCTCCCGGAGGGTTTTTCCGTGCCGGCTGGAACGCTGTACCGCGGCCGGGAAGGCATGTGGTCCTGGGTGGCTCATCGAGTCACCGGTGTCCTCATCTTCTTCTTCCTGTTCGTCCACGTCCTCGACACCGCACTCGTGCGCGTCTCCCCCGAGGACTACGACAAGGTCGTCGCCACCTACAAGACCCCGATCGTCAGCCTGCTGGAGTACGGCCTGGTGGCCGCGATCCTCTTCCACGCGCTGAACGGCCTGCGGATCATCGCCGTGGACTACTGGACCCAGGGTCAGCGGTACCAGAAGCAGATGCTGTGGACGGTCGTCGGGGTGTGGGTACTGCTCATGCTCGGCGCGATCTACCCCGTCCTCGGCCACGCCGCACGAGTCCTCTGGGGGAGCTGACGCATGTCCACCGACGTCTCCGACGCCGTAGAGCTGACCGGCTCCAGCGTCGCCCCGTACAGCCCGGACAACCCGGCGCCCGTCATCGAGCCGCCGCGCGCCCGCACCAAGCGCACCCCGCGCAGCACCCGCACCAACT